>WGMV01000033.1 GCA_016124905.1 bacterium | reverse complement strand
TTGTCGATGGTGAGCGTACCGGCGTTGTTGGTGATGAGGTTGTAGTTGCCGTCGCTGAAGCCGCTGAGGGTGATGGCGTGCGTGGTGCCCGCGTTGGCCGTGGCGGTGGCCGTACCCGCAATCGCCACCGAGCCTGCGTCGATATCGGTGTAGTCATCGCCGTTGACGAAGCCGGTGTATGTTACATCCGCCAGGCTAACCGTGGGGTTGGCGGCGCCGTAGGCGCGGGTCTGGTCGTTCACGGTGGCCACCAGGTCGGCCTTGGTGATGGTGAGCGTGCCAGCCGTGTTGCTGATGAGGTTGTAGTTGTTGTCGTTAAAACCGCTGAGGGTGATGGCGTGGGTGGTGCCCGCGTTGGCCGTGGCGGTGGCCGTGCCCGCAATCGCCACTGAGCCTGCGTCGATGTCGTTGTAATCATCGCCGTTGACGAAGCCGGTGAAGGTGACGTTGCTGAGGTTCACGCCCGGGTTGGCGGCGCCATAGGCGCGGCTGGCGTCGTTGACGACTGCCGTGAGGTTGGCCTTGTCGATGGTCAGCGTGCCGTTGACGAAGGCGAAGTCGTAACCAGCGGTGTTGGCCAGGGTTCCGAGTGCCGCCGTAATGGTATAGGTGCCAACGTTAGAGGTGGCGGTGGCCAGCGAGGTCAGGTCCGCCAGACCGGTGAGGCCGATGCTGGTGGCATCGTCGCCTGTTTCATAACCCGTGATGCTGTAGCTGAAGAGGCTGGCATGGTTGGCGCCGTAGGTGCTGCTGACATCGAGCGCCGTGATCGTCAACGTGCCGCCCGTGGCCGCATAGAGGAAGCCGTTGCCCGTGGCCTGGATGCCCGCGCAGGAGCCGTAGCTGCAATTATATTTATGGAAATCTTCGGTCAGGCCGCCTTTGGTGGTCGCCGCCACGGAGGGGGTGTAAATCAAATAGCGGCCCGTGCCAGGGTTGATGCTGCCGCCGGTGCCGTCAAAGCTGCCGCCGGTTACCGCCGTTACCACCGTGCCCGTGCCACCGGCGCTGGATGTCAGCGCACCTTCGATCTTCATCGCCGCATTGCCGTTGCGGAAGGTCACCGCATCGTTCCAGCTCGAAGCACCGATGGTCAATGCGCCCGTGTTGGTATCGCCGATGTAGATATTGGCGAATCCGTTTTGAATTTTACCGATTTCAGCCGTACTGAGCGCATAAGCACCCGCGCCGTTAACACCCATGGTGGTGCCGTTGGTATATTGGCGGAGCGTCAGATCGCCGGTGCCGGTGACGTTGCCGCCCAGGTCGATATCGTCGGAAATCAGGGTGAGATTTCCTGCGCCAGCCACGAGGCTGCCGGTGGTATCCACCGTAATGGTTCCCGCATGAGCATTGAGTGTGTGGGCACCGGCTGCGAAAGTGAGATCGCCATAGGCGGTGATATCGCCACCGGCGGTGGTGATGTTGCCCACACCCCCGATGGCATAATCCTCAAAGGTTACGGCACCCTGCCCTGCTGCCGCAGCCGAGGTATCCACATTCGCGCCACCGCTGAAGGTGGTGGCGCCGTCAAAGTCGAAACTGGCATCGCTACCTGCAGCAGCAGTCAGAGAGGCGCTCACATTGATTGAGCCGCCGCGCGTGGAGAAATAGGTCGCATCCCGGAAGGCGTAGGAGGTGTTTACATTCACGGTCTGATTGGTGACCGTGCTCCCGAAGGTGATGCTGCCCCAGCCGTTGGTGATGCGGCCGAGCTCAGTATCGTCGATGTAAAGATTGGTGCCGGCGGTACCGCTGCCGACGTTGACCACGCCGTTGGAGAAGGTGTGGCCGATCAAAAGGTCGCCCGTGCCAGTCAGCGCGCCGGAAGCGCCAATGGTGAGATTTCCGGTGGAAATGCTCAGGTTATTGCCGTTGTTGACCGTAACGGTGCCGTTTACATTCGTCATGCCGTCGGTGAAGGTGGAAAGACGGACATCCCAGCCAGAGGTCTCAAGGTTGATGGCGTTACCGCTATTATTGGTAAAGTGTACGCTTTGGGTGCCGCCGCCCGTCAGCTTGCTGATTTCTGTCGTATCCAGCGCGTAACCCGTGGAAACGCCTGCACCGATATTCATACCGGAACTGTTGTCGGTGGTCAGGCGGAAATCACCGTTGCTGGCGCCAACCGTGCCCTGGAAGTCAATATCATGGGAGTAAAGGCCCACGACGCTGTTATTCAGGTTCAGCACCGCGGTGCCAGCGACATAAATCGTACCGCCGCTGGTGCCCGCGCTGATGGCGATATTGGGCCAGCCCGAGCTGTTGACGGTGATATTGCCGTCCAAGGTGATATCAGCATCATGGGTAGAGATATCACCGCCGAAGCTGTGCGTGAAATTGCCGAACGTCACCGTGCCGAGGGCGGTGGTGCTGTTGGTGGTGTCGATATCCACGCCATCGTCAATGGTGGTGGGGCCCTGGAAGTTGAAGGAGCCGTCGCTGGCGGCGGCGGTGGTCAGGCCGGATGCAAGATGGATGCCTGTGTTACTGACGAAGCGCATGGGGTCATCGAACGCATAGGCGGAATCGATTTCCATGGCACCGGCATTGGCCTGGCCGATGACGATGAGATTGGCCGTTATGTCGCCCAGCAGCGCATCGGTCACGGCCAGGGTGCCCGCGCCGCTGCCCACACCGATGGTGGTGCCTGCCGTGCGGTTGCGGATGGTGACGGTGTTGGTAGTGCGGATGACGGAAGAAGCATTGCGGGCAATATCGTCGGTGATGATGTCGATGGTGCCGGTATCGGATGCGCCGCCAATGGTGGTGCCGGCTTGATTCAGAGAAAGGCTGGAGTTACCTGGGTAATTCGCTGCCTGAGCCTGGATGGTGATGTCACCGCTGCCAAGGGACAAAATGCCGCCGGCACCCGCGCTTAACCATACACCGGCGCTACCCGTGCCCGTGGCATTGGTGATGCCGGTAATGTTCAAATCGCCGTTGGTGACATAGACGCGGCTGGTATCGGCCGCACCGTCGCCGATATAAAGGCCATGCTGGTTACTTCCCCCCGGCGCCGTTGTCACACGCGCATCCACGGTGACGTTGCCGTTGCCGGTGGAGCCAATGGAGGAGTTATTCTGGACGATGCCGCCTGTCTGGTAGCTGACGCTGCCCGCCTGATCGCGGCCGGTAACATCGATGGTGCCGTTGACGCTGGTGATGCTGGAATTATCGAGCCAGAAGCCCGCGGAAGCGTTGGCGTCCGCCAGGCCGGTGGCGTCGATGTCGATCCCGCCGGCGAGCAGCGTGCTGATGGAGGAGCCACTCATCAACAAGCCGGCGCCGTTATACGCGCCGCCGCCGACCGTGGTGATGGTGATGTTGCCGCCGCCTGTGGTGCTGATGCTGCTGGCGCTGCGCATATCCACGCCATTATTGTCGCTGTAGGCGCCGGAAGGCGTGTTGCTGGTGGCGTTGATGGTAATGCTGCCCGCACCCGCCGTGATGCTGGAGGCATTCAGCACCAGGCCCGCCTCGCCCGTGGCGTCGATGGAAATATTGCCCGATGCGGCGCTGATGCTGGAGCTGCCCGTCAGCTCCACCGCGTTGTTGGCGCCGGTGCCGCTGGCGGCCGTGGCGTCGATGTCGATGGAAGCGGCGTTGGTGGCGGTGATCGCGCCGCCGGAGGTAAGGTAAAGGGCGCGGTTGTTGGAAACCGTGCCGTTGGCCGTGGCGTCGATGTCGATATTGCCGCCGCTGGAGGAAATGGCGCTGCCCGCGCCGGTAACGAAAATGCCGTGGTTGGTGTCATTGCCCGTGGCGCCAATGCCGGTGACATGCACCGTAGAAGCCCCCTGGGAGCGGATTTTACCGCCGCCATTCACCAGCACGCCATAGGCATCACTGACACCGGCACCCGTGCCGCCCGTGCCCTGTACGCTGATGGCGCCTGTGGCAGCTGCCGTGGATTGCACATAGGAATTGGCAATAATGGTGCCGATGGCGCCGGGCGCGCCCTGGCCCGTCATCGTCACGGAACCGCTGCCCTGCGTTTCCACCGTCGAGCCGTTCCAGAGGTAAATGCCGACGCTTGAGAAATCGCCCGTGCCGGTGCCGTTCATCACCAGGTTGCCGCTGTTGGTGCGCACCGTGCCGCTGTTCACCACATTGATGCCGTGATTGGTGCCGGAGGTGCTCGTGCCGCCCGTGCCGGTAATCGTCACGCTGCCCGCACCCGCCGCACCCGTGGAAGATACCAGCGCGCTGTTGCCGATGAATACACCTTGAGCGTCAGAAGAACCCGTGCCGCCCGTGCCGTCAATGGTGACTACGCCGGTGGAGGTAAGCAGCTGCGTGCCCGCTTCGTTGATTCCCACACCGTAATAGCCCTGGCCAGTGCCCGCTGCGCCCATGCCATCGATGTCGATGGCGCCGCTGGTGGACTGAACGATGCTGCCACCATGGATATTGACGCCGTAAATGTAATCCGCAACGGATGTACCGTAACCACGGCCCTTCAGCGTAATGCTGCCCGCACCAGAAAGAAGCTGCGCGTTGTTTAGCTCGATACCCGCCTGATTGCTTGAGGTACCGCGCGCGTTGCCCGTTCCGGCGCTGCCGCCTACCAGCGAAATGCTGCCGCCGTTGGAAGTAAAGACCGTGCCAGAGGCCAGCGAGATTGCCCCTGCCGTGCTATCGTCGTAATCGCTGTTCAGGGTAATGTTTATCGTGCCGGTGGTGGAAGTGATATCCGCCGAGCCGCTGAAGAGAACTGAATTATCCGCAATGAATTTCCAGTTTTTGGCACCCGCGTTGCTGGCCGAGAGCACGCCGCCCGTCACGAGCAGGTCGGCCCCGGAAAGGAAGTTGGTATTAAAGTTGAAGGCACGGGTAACATTGACGGTGGTGTTGCCCGAATTATTCCAGGCACTGCTGCCGCCCATCCAGAGCGTGCCGCTGGTAACGCTCAACAGGCCCAGTTCCGTATCATTCAGCGAGAAGTTGGTAGTGCCAGCCGTGGTGCCAATATTTACAGCCCGGCCTGCCGTGGACGGCCGCAGGATCAGATCGCCGCTGGTGGTGGAGGCAGCGGCGCCCAGGGCCACGCTGTCCGCAATCATTTGAAGGTTCTTATCCGTGCCGGTCAGGGTGCCGGAGGCGCCGGTGGTCAGCGTGCCGGAACCCGCATTGATGGTGCGCGTGACGCCCGCTGCGCCGGAAAGGGTGGTGGCGCCGTTGATGGTGATGTTGCTGTCGTCGGTTATCAGGTCCCCGCCAAGGGTGTGGCTGAAATTGCCAAGGGTAATGGTGCCGACACCCGCTGCGCTGCTGGAAGTGTTGATGTTGGAGTTAAAGGTGGTCGGTCCGGAGAAATTGAAACTGCCATTCGTGCCTGCGTTGGTGGTTTGCTGCGCGCTCACCACGATGCTGCCGCTGCTGCCCATGCGGAACGTGAGCGGATCTTTCCAGGACGTGTATCCGCCGAAGGTCATGGTGCCGGTGCCGGTGGCACTGCCGATGGTAATAGAAGCCCAGCCGTCGGCCAGGTGATCCAGCTCGGGATCATCCAGGTTCAGCGTACCGCCAGCGCCGCCCAGGCCGATGCTGGTGCTGTCCGTGCTCGGTACGATGTAGAGATAACCCGAGCCCGCGATATCGGCATTCACCACCATGTTGGAATCGGTAAAGAAGACCAGCGTGCCGCCATTGTAGGTCTGGTTGCCGCTGATGGTCATGACGCCGGAGCCGGTGCTGATCTGCGTCTGGTCGCTGCTGTTCCAGGTATATTGCCCCAGCTCCATCGCACCTGTGCCCCAGGCAAGGCCGATGTTCAGCGTGCCCCAGCCGGAAATTTTATCCAGCTCGCTGTCATCCAGGTTCAGGCCGCCCGCGCCGCCGCCAAGGCCAATGGTGCGGTTGGTGCTGGACTGGAGAATATCGAGCTGGCGGGCAACGGTACCGGTGATGTTGCCCTGGATATCCATGTTGTCGGCAACCAGCTTGAGGTTGCGCGTGCCGGCCGTGATGCTGCCGGTGGAGGCGATGTTGATACCGGCCGTACCGGCCGTGATGGTGCGGGTGGTGCCCGCAGCACCGGAAAGCGAGGTGGCGCCGTTGATGTTGATGTTGCTGTCATCCGTGGTGAGGTTGGCGCCCAGCGTGTGGCTGAAATTGCCAAGCGTGATGGTGCCCGCCGCCGCGCTGGAGTTGCTGGTGTTGACGTTGGCGCTGAAGGTGGTGGGGCCCTGGAAGCTAAAGGAACCATCGCTGGCCGCAGCCGTGGACATGGCCGCGCTCACCGTGATGCCCGTGTTGCTGTAGAAGGTCATCGGATCATCAAAGGCGAAGGCGCTGTTGATGGTCATGGTGCCTGCGGTGGAGCGGCCGATATCGATGCTGCCCGCGGAGATGGCGCCCAGGATGGCGTCCGTAATCGAGAGGGTGCCCGCGCCGGCGCCTACCCCAATGGTCGTACCGGCCGTCTTGTTGCGGATGGTGACCTTGCCGGTGGTGGAAATGGTGGAGGTCGGCGCCTCAATATATATATTATCTGCTGTAACGGTAATATCGCCGCTGCCACCGCCGCCAAGATTATTGGTGCCAAATGCTGTCGC
Organism: bacterium; assembly: GCA_016124905.1. NCBI lineage: Bacteria > bacterium. Next base: position 3,751 of record WGMV01000033.1, on the reverse strand, counting down.
ATAACCATAGCCGCCGCCGAAGCCTGTGCCGTCGATGCTGATCGTCCCGCTTCCTGTGGCCCGGATGTTGGAGCCGCTTACGTTAGCAACCCCCGAACTTCCCGCACCGCTTGTAGCAACCCCTGTGAGCGATATGTTACCGCTTGTCGTCGTGGTGATATTGCTGTTGGTGTCTGCGGCTATCCCTACGCTACCGGACGCACTCGTACCGCTCGTGCCCACCATGGTAATGGCGCCGCTGGTGGATGTAACCGTGGACCCGTTATAGATAACAATGCCGCTGTTGGCGCCACTGCCCGTACCGCCTGTGCCGGTGAGGCTGATCGCCCCGGCGCCGCTGCTCATCTGGCCGCCATTGTAAACGGCAACGCCTTGTGCATAACCCGTAGGCTCGCTGCCATAACCCCGGCCATGCGCCGTGATGGCGCCGCCATTGGTGTTGACCTGCGCGCCATCGAGCATGACGCCATCATTGTAAGTGGCGCTGAAACCAACGGCGTTACCGGTGGCAGGCGTGGCGCCGCCACCCATGGTCACAGAGCCGCCGTTGGTGGCATACACCGTGCCCGTGCCCAGATAGATCGCGCCCAGACCGCTGGTGTCGTAATCGCTGTTCAGCACCAGGTTGATGGAGCCTGTGCTGGCGGTGATATCTGCAGAGCTGGTGGTGAGAATGGAGCCGTCCGCGCGGAATTCCCAGTTTTTGGCACCGGCGGTGGAAACGCCCAGGACACCGCCGTTATGAAGAATGTCCCCGCCGGACATGAAGTTCACGTTGCCATTGAAGTTGCGGGTGGTGTTGATGGTGGTATCGCCCGAATCATTCCAAGTGCTGCTGCCGCCCAGCCAGAGCGTGCCGCCCCAGGCGATGTTGTTGAGGAATGTGTCGCCGATATCCATTGTGGTGGCGGCGGTGGCGCCATCGCCGATGCCCACCGTCGTGCTGGAGCTGCGCGGGCGGATGACGACATCGCCGGCGCTTTGCAGCGCGCCGCTGGTGTAGGTAATGCCATCGGCGATCAGCGTCAGCGTGGAGGTGCCCGTGCCGGTGTTGCTGCCATAGCGCGTGCCTTGCAGATAGATGCCGTTATTGGTGCCGGCGGCCCAGCCTTCCAGCGTCAGCGTGCCGCCGCCGGTGGATTCCACCGTGCCGGAACCTTCAAAGCGGAGGCCGTTGCTGTTGCCGTTGCTGCTGGTGCCCTGACCGGTGATGGTCATGTTGCCGGTGTTGGTACGCGTGATGTTGGTGCTGTTGGTATAGACGATGGCGGCATTGCCCGTGGTGCTGGTGCCGCCGGTGCCGGTGTAGGTGATGGTGCCGCTGCCGGTGGCTTCCACACGGGTTTTGTTATCCTGCACGATGCCGTTGGCATAGCTGCCCGTGGTGGTGCCGCCGGTGCCGGTGATGGAAATGGCGCCGTTGGCGCTTTGGATGTAGGATTCGGCCGTGCCGTTGCCGGAGAGCAGCACGCCATAGTAGGAATTGTTGGTGCCGCCGGTGCCGCCCTGGCCGATCAGGGTGATGGTGCCGGTGCCGCTGGTGACGATGCTGGAGCCGTTGGTGCCATCGTCATCGATGGAAATGCCGTGCACGTTGGATGAAGCGCCGCCGGCGGTGGAACCGGCACCACGAATGGTGATGTTGCCGCCGCCCGCATCCAGGCCCGCGCCCTGCAGAAGCACGCCGACATAGTTACTGCCGTTGCCCATGGAGTAGGAGTTGGCAGTGGAGGTGCCGCCGAGCTTGATGTTGCCGCCGAATGACGTGATGTTGGTGCCGGAACCCAGCTTGATGGCCCCCGCACCGCTGTTGTCAAAATCCGAGTAGAAGGTCATGTTCACCGGGCCGGACGTGGCGGTGAGGTCCGCCGAGCCGCTGAAGATGATGTTGTTGGCGGCCTTGAAACCCCAGCTTGCCGCGGCCGCGCCGGAGTTGCGGCTCAATGCGCCGCCGGTCACCAGAATGTCGCCGCCGCTCATGATGTTGATATTGCCGTTGAAGGCGCGGGTGGCGCTGATGTTGGCATTGCCGCCATTGTTGGTGACACTGTTGCCGCCCAGCCATAGGGTGGTGTAGCCGACGTTATTGAGCGTGTTGTTGTTTAACACCAGATGGCCCGCCGTGCCCGCGGTATCCACAATATCCATCTGGGTGCCGGCGGTATAGGGGCGGATGATGGTGGTCAAACCCGTGATGGCATGGGTGGCCGTTGTGCTGAGATCGATACTGTTGGTGACTACTTCAACGGTGCCTGTGGTTGAAGAAGCTATGGTTTTATTGGTGCTGCCATCTGAATAAATACCGTAACCCGTGCCGGTGGTGACGCCATTCAGAGCAATGCTACCACCGGATGTGGATTGCACGCCATTGCCCGCACCGTTAAAATAAATGCCGTGATTGCTGCTGCCGCCACTGCCGCCGGTACCCAGCAACGAGACATACCCGCTGGTGGTGGAGATACCCGATCCGGACAGGGCTATTTGAATGCCGCTGTTCAAACCACCCGAGCCGGTACCGCCGGTACCATAAATTTCAATACTTCCGGTACCGGTATTGCGTACAATTGCACCGCCTTCGATACTTACTCCCGTATTGTTGGAAGTGCCGCCGGTGGATACCGTATTGACGCCGTTGATGGTGATCAAGCCGCTGCCGGTGGATTGGATGACGCCGCCTTTAAATTTGGCACCGAAGCTATTGGTATTGCCGCTGCTGCTCGTCAGGCCCTTGATGTTGATCGTGCCAGTGCCGGAGGTCTGAATGGTGGAATATTCAAAATCGACGCCGCCTGCATAACCACCATTCGCCGTGCCCAACTGCCCGTTTATGATGATGTTGCCGCCCGCGGCATCGATGGTGACGTTGCTGCCCACCACGCCTTGCAAACCTGCCGCGCCGTTCGCCGTGCCCGTTGTCGGGTCCGCACCACCACCGATGGTGATGTTGCCGCCATTGCTGAGCAGCTGGGTTCCTGCAGAGAAAAGGCCGATACGACCAAAGTTCGTATTGTCGCTGTCCGCATTCAGCGTGATGTCCATCTTACCGGTACCGGTGGCAGCGATATCCGCACCACCGGTAAACCCAACGGCTCGCTTGGCACGGAATATGGCGGCAATATTGCTTGAACCGGTATAGGTAATATCGGCGTTTATGTTGATATCCTGATCTGCAATCAGCGTCAGGTTACGGGCAGATGACCATGTAAAAGTGTTATTGATGTCAATATCACCGTTGGAGCCGCCTGCAGAGGCAGTCGTGATGGTCACGTTGGAGAGCGCCAGCTGGTTTTGCAGCGTGGTGGTGTTCAGGATAACGCTGGCGCCCGTGCCCTGGAATTGCGTGCCCGTCCATGTCGCCGTGTTGCCGCCGGTTGAAATGGTGATATTGGTCGGATCCAGCAAGACCGTTCCTATGGTACCGTGCGCGGCCCTTACATCCGCCGTTCCCACGAAATCCAGCCAATGTTTGCCGGATACTTCGACGAAGCCGCCATTGCCGGATTCGGCGCCGCCTTTGGCTTCGATATGGCCGTAAAAGCCCGTATTCTCATCCGACCAGGTGATGACCTTGCCGCCCTTGCCGTTGGCGATGGCGTTGGCTTTGATGGTCGCATCCGCGCCGATATAGGTCGTTTTGGCCGCAGACGTGTCGCCCTGGCCCTGATAATCCCCGCCGATTTTCACCTCGCCGCCGCCCGTGCGGCCGCTCGCGTTGATCAGCGCATGGCCCGTCACCGCAACCGTGTCGCCC
>WGMV01000032.1 GCA_016124905.1 bacterium | reverse complement strand
TCCAGCACGTTGTCGAGGAAGCGCATGATGTCCTCGATCATGGTCGGGTGGCCGCGCCATTCGTAGAAGGTCTCGATGTTCAGCGAGGACAGGCAGCAGACGGCCGTGCGGTTCTGGCCCAGATGGTCAAGGCCGGTCGGCAGGGTGATTTCGCTGCAGAGGTTGGACATTTTGACGTACAGGCCCGCGCGCTTGTGGTGCTCGGGGATGGCGCGGTTGACGTTGTCGATGAACAGAAGATACGGCTCGCCGGTTTCGATGCGGGCGGTGAGCAGCTTGATCCACAGCGCACGGGCTTTCAGCGTGTGCACCGGGCGGCCGCTGCGCGGGGAGCGCAGATCGAAATCCTCATCGGCTTCCACGGCTTTCATGAATTCGTCGGTGATGACGACGCCGTGGTGGATGTTGAGAGCCTTGCGGTTGGGGTCACCGCCGGTGGGGCGGCGAAGGTCGATAAATTCCTCGATCTCGGGATGGTGGATCGGCATGTACACGGCCGAGCTGCCGCGACGGAGCGAGCCTTGGGAAATGGCGAGCGTCAGGCTGTCCTGTACGCGAATGAAGGGAATGACGCCCGAGGTTTTGCCGTTGCTGCGCACGGATTCGCCGATGGAGCGCAGGTTGCCCCAGTAGCTGCCGATGCCCCCGCCGCGGGCGGCGAGCCAGACGTTTTCGTTCCAGAGGTCAACAATGCCCTCCAGACTGTCTTCGGCTTCGTTGAGGAAGCAGGAGATGGGCAGACCGCGATCGACGCCGCCGTTGGAAAGGATCGGCGTGGCCGGGGTGAACCATTGCTGGCTCATGTAATCATACAGGCGCTGGGCATGGGCGGCATCGTCGGCATAATAGCCGGCCACGCGGGCGAACATGTCCTGATAGGATTCACCATCCAGCAGGTAACGGTCCTTCAGCACCGCCTTGCCGAAATCGGAGAGATTATCATCGCGCCGACGATCCACTTTAACGGCGAAAGGCTCGCGCTCCGCCTTGCGTACGGAAGCATGTGTCGGCGTTTTACCCATTCGTTTTCTCCCAGATCCTGCTCAGTTGAAGCACCCTGTTTGCCTTAACACGTTTGACCCGTTTCGGGACGAATCATCGGTGCGGTTTCAGCAGGGGGCGCCTCCCCATCATTGTTACCGTAATATTACCATATGGAGAGAAGGGTGTCCATGTAAAACTAACATATCTTGTGTCATTACCCATCCCAAACACTATATATAGTAGGTACGGGCCAAAAAAGCCCTCCCGCCCCAGATGTAGTGCACAGTCTGGAAATGGTAAAAACCGGGCCATGTTCATGATGGTGGAATAGTTATCCACGCTATCCCCATTATCCACAGGGGCTGTGTGGGACCTTAGAGGGTCCAGATTTAGATTTTATTAACGGTCTGCCACCCTATAGTTTAGGTGAAAAGGATACCATGATGAACGCATCCGCCACGCTTCGCATCGCTATTGCCCAAATGACCTCCGGCCCCGACCGGCAGGCCAACCTGGATGCCGTGCTGCGCGCCATGGACGAGGCAGAGGCCCAAGGCGCGGCCTGGGTGCTGACGCCCGAGACCTGCAACGTGATGGATGAGGATTTCGAGCGGGTGTTGAAGGATACCCGCCATGAGGCGGAGGACCCGTTTATCAACCGGCTGAAGGAAGAGGCAAAAGCACGAGGGATGTGGGTGCTGATCGGCTCCGCCGTCGTGAAGCCCGACGAAACCGGTTTACCTAACCTGCCCTCCGGGCAGGATTGCGCCGCAATAAGCGGCGGGGCGCAGTCGCACCCAGTCGCTTCGCTCCAAACACCCGATAATCGCCTGGCCAACCGGTCGCTCCTTATCAATCACAAGGGCGAAGTGGCCGCACGTTATGACAAGCTGCACCTGTTCGATGCCACCGTGGGGGACGGCGTGGGGCGCTACCATGAATCCGCCCGCTACCGCCCGGGAGAGGCGCCGGTGCTGGCCGAAACGCCCTGGGGCAAGCTCGGCATGAGCGTGTGCTATGACCTGCGCTTTCCTTACCTGTATAGTTACTACGCGCAGGCGGGGGCGGATTTCCTGGCCGTGCCGGCGGCGTTCACCCAAAAGACCGGCGCGGCGCACTGGCATGTGCTGCTGCGCGCGCGCGCGATCGAGAACGGCTGTTTCGTCATCGCCCCGGCGCAAACGGGCAAGCATAGCGAGAAGCGTTTTACCTACGGCCATTCGCTTGTGGTCAACCCCTGGGGCGAGGTGCTGGCCGATGGCGGGGAACATGCGCATACGATGATTGCCGAATTGCCGCTGAAGGCGCTGGAAGAAGCCAGAGGCGCCCTACCCTGCCTGACGCATCACCGGGCACTGGGCTAGTTTGTTAAAAAATTAATTTTTTTGGCCTATTCTGCCTCTGTTCGTAAGGGGCGATTATGTATGAATTCCATGCCACTACGGTTCGGCAATTACTGTCATTAAATACCGAAGGCAGCCTGCCGCTCAATGTTTCATCGCTGTTGCAGGATAATATATTCCTGCTTTCCACCGCCTATGCCTCCCCTGACGGCCGAACCGTGCGCACGGACGGCAACCGCGCTTTTCACGGCGAGCTCCACCTGGGAGCACTGCGCAACGGATGGGAGGAAAAACGCTCCCTGGCCGATCTGCCGGAACCGCCGCCTTCTGCTTCTTCCATTCCGTTGAACCAGTTTTTTCATCTGCTGGGCGAATACAGCATCGATTTTCACGATATGTTCTACTCCCAGGCCGACCATCGCGTGCCGGTGGAGGCACAGGTTATTTTCGATCAGTATTTCGAGCAGCGCGGCGAACCGGCGGGATTTTATCTGCGCGAGGATGCGCCGCCCCATATACGCAGGGCGTGCGAGATTTTCCGGGATGTGGGGTATATCAATAAGGATGGGGTCAATGAACAGGTGGACGGCATCGACTTGCCCATTCCCGTTCGGGCGGATGGCACGAATAACACGCCCAACGGCGCGAATAACGGCGGCAATGAGCTGATCAGCGCGGTGTTCGCCGTGCATCAACTCGCATTACTTCATGGGGTGGACGGGCTGGATTCATGGCCTATTTCCTTCGACAATGCCGCCAATACGGTGATTGGCAATATCGCCTCCACGCTGTTTCCCAAACGCGCCGAGTTTTTTGAGCGGCTTCACGATTCCATTGAGGCGCATACGGACCCTGCCTCCTCCATTGAACCGACCGATATTGCCAGGCGCATCTGCCGGGGTGCCGCATTGCTGGGCTTTGACGATGTGTTGAGCATGGCCGGTGGCGAGCGAGCCTATCAGCAAGCGCAGGAAAAAGGCGCCCTGCCCCAGACTGCGGAGGCCATGACCGAGCGTCTGCGCGGCTGCCTGGTCGGCACCTGGGCGCTGGCCGCGGAACAGAGCCCGGTGATCCGCACCGCAATCCACCGCATGAATAATGGCGGCGCGGAATTGAGCACCGCCGAATATTGCCAGTTCGTTCATAAACAATTGAGCATTGGCTACGGCGTGGTGCTGGCGCCTTTGGCGAATACGGGACGGCTGCTGCAATCCTTTGACAATGTGCCGCCCTCATCCGTATGCGCGGTTCTGGAGGAGGCTTTCGCCCTGACCGTGACTGAACTTGCGCCGCTTTATCTGCAATCCAAGCTGGTGTCGGCCAGCATTGTGGATGCGCTGGCGCGGTTCGGCAGCATGGCTTGCATCGTGCCGGACAGCCTGAGCCTTGCGCCCTTCATGAAAGGCGTGGCGGAAAATCTGGCGGCCATGACCTTGCCCGAATCGCCCCTTCCTATGACGGACAATGAAAAAGCGGTGCTCAACGCGCTGCATAACCGCAGCGACGCAGGCGACGGCAACCGCCCCACGCCGAACTGGCGAAACCAGGATAAGGAAGGCTCGCCCATCGCCGCCTGGCTGGCGGAACATATCGGGTTTGACGGGCTAAGGGAAATTGCGGGATTGCTGGATGGTTACGGCGCGCATCTGGACGGCCACACTCCCAGCAAACAGGATGCCGCACAGTTTCTGCAGCAGGTTCATTGCATTTGCGAGAAGCACCAGGCGCCTGACCTGATGAATGCCCTGACGCATGCGATTCCCAGCCTGGAAGCCGCACAGGTGGATATGACCAGCGTGCTGCTTTTCACCGGCCAGGGCATGACACCGCCCGTTACGGAGATTTGCTGATGGGCTGCAGCCTGACATTTGCCGAGAAGCATCTGCTGAAAGACCATAAGGCCGTGGTGGAGGTGCATGCGCATGATAAGCGGGGAACGGCGTTTTATGCTTTTTTGCTTTGCGACGGCGACGGGCTGCTGAAACTGCGCGAAATGGAAGGGCGGGATGATTTTTTTCCGCTGTGGGAAGCGGGCGATGTGATCATCCAGGGGTTTGGAGATCAGGTGCCGGGGCCGGTGAATGACTTTATCCGCGCGGAATACCCGCCTGCGTAAACACCTGAAAAACGGTGTGTCATAAGGATTCTTTAATCCCTTGGGCTTAGCCTGAATTGCATGGGGAAATGCGTCCGGCATCATGGCGGAAGGAACAGTCGCGGCTTCAGCTTGATCGAGCTGGCCGTCCTCATGACCGTGCTGGCCGCCGCCATGGTGGCCACGCTGAGCTGGATCGCCCCGTCTTCCACCGAAAATGCCCAGCGCATCACCACCACGCGGGAGCGGATGGACGTTGTTACCCAGGCGCTGCATGCCTTTCGCAGCAAATACGGCCGCCTACCCTGCCCGGCCAACCCGGCCTATGGCGAAGACCATCAGAATAACGGGATGGAGGATTGCTGGGAACATACGGGCACGCCGAATTTCAGGTATTCCATGCGCGGTAGCATCCCCACGCGCACGCTCGGCATATCACCGGAATATGCGCAGGATGGATGGAACCGGTTGTTCACCTATCAGGTGTCGCGCATGATTTGCGATTTTGACCCCACCGCGCCGATTGCCAACCAGGTGGGACAGCCGATCAATTGCTCCGCCGGGGATTATGAGCAGGGAACGGGGGCGGCGGGTGCCGGGTCCGGCTGGCTCAGCATCAGCACCACCGACCCGACGAGCAACTGTGCCGACGGGGTGAGCTGCGATATTCCCGTTACGGATAGTGCTGCCTATATCCTCATCAGCCATGGCCCGAACGGATTTGGCGCCTGGCTGCCGTCCGGCGTGCAGAAAGGCGTGGGGAGCATTTCCGCCAGGGAAGACCGGAACCGCCATAATGGCGATGGCGATACGGATTTCTGGGACGACCATTTTTCTAACAGTTTTGACGATCTCGTTTATTACGAAACGCGCGACCAGGTGAACCAGTCCACCACCGATTTCGACCGGATTCCCTTCTCGCAGGAGGAGTGCCAGGATATGGCGAGCCTGACGCTCAGCCAGTTTACCAATGCAGAGGCCGGCAGCGTCAATGGAAGCGGGACGCTTACAGCCTTGTTTACCACCGGCATGCAGCCGGATGCCGCGCTGCTGGACCTGCTGTGGGAAACGCAGGAAGTGTGCGCCAAGCTTTATAGCGGGGTGTATAATGGGTCGGGCTTTACCACGCTGTCGCATGGCATGACATTGATCAATGCCAACAGCTTTACCGTTGTTGGCGATAAAACCGATATTTATACGGCGGGCAGAAGCATTCGCTTCACCGATCCGGTCGGCGGGGGGGCCATTACCCGTAACGTGGCGAGTTCAAGCTATGCGGCAGGTACGAACCTCACGACGGTGAACCTTGCCGCAGGAACGGCGCTTACCAGTGCTTACAGCCAGGTTGCCGTCAACGGCGACCCGATGGCATGCCCGGGCTCATCCAGTGCGACGGGGCGGAAGTTTAACCGGACGCTGTGGGATACCGATGATTTTGATGGCGGTATTAACACGGATGTGGATACGGGCGGCGGGGTGATTGTCAGTCAATATGATCCGGGTACTCCACCCGATAGTGGCTTTTATCCCAATTCAGGCAATAGCGCGGGTAGCTATACGGCTTATAAAAACCCCAATCCGATTGGATATAAAGACCCCGCGCTTGCGGATGACAGGGTGAGCTCACCGAACAAACCCGCCGCCACAAGCCATCTGGGCAAGATGAAGGCCAATGACCTGTTCAATGGGCGTATCGGTTTTTGCGCATGCCCCTCGACATTGCCGGTATGGAACAACAATACCGGCGTCTGCCAGGCCGCGTGCGGCGGTGCCACGCCTAACTGGAATACTATCACCTTCACCTGCGACCCGGCATGCGGCGGTGGTCTGGTGTGGGATCCCGTTACCAACTCATGCATTACACCGCCACCATGACCATGAGACATTCCCCATCCCACGGTTACACGCTTCTGGAAATCGCCCTGGTGCTAGCGGTGCTGGGGGTGCTGCTGGGCGGCGCGTTGTCGGTGTATACGCAGGCCAATGATGCGCAGAAATTTGATGAAACGCGCGAGCGGCTCATACAGATCGACCAGGCATTGAAACGGTTTTTTGCCATCAACCGTTACCTGCCCTGCGCGGCGAATGGCGCGGTGCCGGATAATTCCGCCGCGCTGGGGCTGGAGATGGCCACCAACAGCGGCACTGCCACGGCGCCACGGATGACCTGCGTGGCGCCGCAGGGCGGGGCGGAGATGCTCGGCATCGTGCCGGTGCGCACGCTCGGGCTGCCGCCGGAATATGCCTATGACGCCTGGGGACGGCGCATCAGCTATCAGCTGACATCCAATTTACGCCATACAGATAACTGGCTGAACCAGTCCGTCGATGGGGATATCGACGTGCATAAGCTCGACGGGTCGGTGTTGACGGACACCACGGGCGGTGCGGCTTATGTGCTCATCAGCCATGGGCGCAACGGATATTACGCCTATCTGGCCGATGGATCGCGCTTGAGCATCCCCGGCGGCTATACGGGCGCCGACATCGACAATGGCAGCGGGCTGGACGGGCGCTTCACTTATTCCGAAAAGACCGCGAGTTTTGATGATGTGGTGCTGTTCCGCGCCAAGGGGGATATTTATGTGACCAAGCGCTTCGCCCGCGTGGTGGAACCGCGAACGGTGACCTGCACCAATGCACGTAGCATCGTGCGCGTGCCGCGTGACACCTGGGTAGGTTATTTCGCTGCGGCCTACCAGACCCATGCTAACCGTATCTATAACATCGCTCTGAAGATGGACCAGTATTGCAGCAACTCCACCCTGGTGGCGCCGGTGCATTGCCCGCGCAACACGCTGTATCTGGGGCCATGCCTGGCCAGCGAGATTTCCGGCGGAACCTGCACGACCATGAGCTATTCGGACGGGGAGCAATATAACTACGCCATGTCGAATGGAACCATCTATGCGGGGATGGACCGCCGCACGAGCATCGACTGCCAGTGCCCGGGCTTTGTGGACAGCTCCATCAATGCCTATCCCAAATTCCTGAACACCAGCTTCAGCAACCATTATTTCGGCGCCTGCCTGCCATAGGGCATGGGGCTTGAAACGCCGTTTGCGGCACCTACTTTTTTGTATGTAACAATGTTGAACATGCATGAAAGGAGAAATGCCATGTCCTGGTTAGCACCGCTTGCAACGCGCTCCAACCTTGCCCGTTCGAGCAGCTATGACCCATTTGATAATTTTCGCGGCGAGATGGACCGGCTGATGGACCAGTTCTTCGGCCAATCCAGCTTTTTGCCGAGCCCGAGCAACCCGCAGCCGATCGCCCATGTCCGCATGAATATCGCGGAGACGCCGGAGGCATTGACGGTGAAAGCCGAACTGCCCGGCATGGAGGAAAAGGATGTGGAGGTGACACTTCAGGAGCAGGTTCTGACCATACGCGGTGAGAAACGCGCCGAGAAGGAAGACAAGAACACTCAGTATCACCTGATGGAATGCAGCTATGGCAGTTTTTCACGTTCCGTCCGCCTGCCCTATGCGGTGCGGGACGAGGATGTGGAGGCGAGCTTCGCCAACGGCACGCTGACGGTGCGCATCCACAAGCCCAACGAGGCGCGCGGCGAGGCCCGGAAAATCCCCCTCAAAGGCAAATAAGCGCCGATGGAGGCCCCGGACGTTGCGGTCCGGGGCTTTTTTTGTATGGTGCGCCCATGATACACGCATGGCCCTTCAGGGAGCACCGTCATGAAAGCCTTTATCCTGCCCGTCGGCATCATTCTGTTTCTGGTCGCGCTGGGCGCCGTTTTATGGGTTTATGGCCCACAGCCCGGCAGGGAGCGCACCAGCCTGGACGGCATCACCGCAAGCCCGGTGGCCTCGCTTGACCTGGGCGGCCCCTTCACCCTGACCGACCAGCACGGCAAGATACGCAAGGACGAGGAATTTCGCGGCCGCTTCATGCTGGTTTATTTCGGCTATACGTTTTGCCCTGACATTTGCCCAACCGACATGCTGGCCATGAGCCAGGTGCTGGAACGGCTCGGCAAGGACGGGGAGAAGGTGGCCGCCATGTTCATCACGGTGGACCCGGAGCGCGACACGGCGGAGCATCTGGCCAGCGTGATGAGCAATTTCCACCCCGACATGCTGGCGCTGACCGGCAGCCTGGAGCAGGTGGAGGCCGCCAAACAGGCCTATAAGGTTTACAGCGCCAAGGCGACGCCCGAGGGCACCTCGGCCGATTATCTGGTGGACCATTCCACCTTCATCTACCTGATGGGGCCGGACGGGCGCTACATCACCCATTTCAACCACGGTACCCCAGCCGAGACCATCCTTGAGCGTGTTAACAGAGAGCTTGCCAAACAGATAAAAGCAGGCTCTATTGGCCGGAAATCATCCAATTAGATTCACTCCGGGGAGAGCATGTCCATGAACAGCAGCAATAAAACCGCCCTTTTCGCCTGCCTCCTTCTGGTGGCGGTGGCGGCTTACGCCATTCCGAAAATGGCCGATAAACGTGCGGAAATGAGCGGCGCGGAAGAGGCCGCCATCTCGCCCGCCGCCGGCCCGGCCCATGATGTGACCAGCAAAGACCCCGTAGCCGCCGCCATCAAGGACGCCAAAGGCAAAGCCGATGTGACGGTGGTGAAAGCATGGGCTATGGCCTCCAACGGCAAAACGGGCGCGGCCTTTCTGACGCTTGAAAATAAGGGCGCAGGCAATACCATTCTGGTGGCGGCCGAAAGCCCCGTGGCTAAGCGCGTGGAATTCCATACCCACATCATGGATGCCGGCATTGCCCGCATGCGCCCCATCGGCACGGTGGTGTTGCCCGCGGGCCAGACGGTGGAAATGAAGCCGGGTGGGCTGCATGTGATGCTGTTTGATCTGAAACAGCCCATCGTTGCCGGGCAAAGCTTTCCGCTGCGCCTGAAATTCAATGATGGCAAAGTGCTGGAGACGGATGTGAGCGTTCAGGCGGAACCGGAAGCAGCCCCTGCCCCAGCCACGGAAAGCCCGCTGCCTGCCTCTGGCTCGGCTGTACCCGCCGCTGAAGGCACCCCGGTCGGGCATGACATGGACCATATGGACCATGGCGCGCACGGTCAGGCGCCGACCGAGTAAGGAAACGACCATCAACGGAAAAGAGCGCCCGGTTTCCCAGGCGCTCTTTTTTATGCGTTCAGCCGATTCTAGTGCATGGTGCCGTTGTCGTTGGCATAGCGGCAGAGCTCCGGCGGAATATCCGTCAGGCGCTGCGGAATGGCGCGGGCGACGGGGTTGAATTGCTCCTCGCTCTGGCGAACCAGCTCGAGCAGCAGCTTGTCGTGATGGAAATCGCGCAGATCCTGCAGCACAAGATGCAGGTGATCCAGCCCTTCCTGCCAGAACCAGGGGGAGAAGATCACGTCATCCTCGTTGGTTTCGGCATCGATGCTGCCGGGGAATACGTCGTTGGCATTGGCCACCTGCTCCAGGTTGGGGATCAGATCATTGGAGAGCACCTGCTGTACTTCCTCCAGCGACTGAATGACCGTTACCATTTTGCTGTTTACTTCTTCCAGCTGATGCAGGTTCATGCGTTGCGGCTGGGTGAGAAGATCATGAATGTCGCGCACGGCTTCGGTAAATAAGGCGGCAGCCTCGCCGGAAAAACCGGCCAGTGAACGGAACGCGGCCACCAGGTCACGCCGTTTGGAGGCTTCCTTCACTGTACCGGGGCTCAGGTTCTTACCCGCCCGGATACCGTTGACCGCATTGTTGGCCACAATCGTCATGAAACGTTGGGCATTGGCGATATGCAGTGGCATGTTCGTAACTCCCTGTTGGGAATGCGTTGTTTCCCCTTTTCTAGTACCTCTTATTTAAAGCGAGATTAATTTTCTGGTTAATTTTTATGGCAGATCGTTATTTTTGATATTTTACCTAAGCTTTTTATAATTATGGGTTTTATTGCCAATCTTTGGCCGCGCCCTGGTTAATTTCATGCATTTTCTTCAAATTTATTGCGCGCATTTTCTCTATTTATTTTCGCATAATTTATTAACAATTGGTGGATTTTACCTGCCCGCTTGCTTTTGGCCCAATTTGCACTTGATTTTTGCAGCACCGGCCTGTAGAGCCTTCAACCTCACTGAGCGCAGCTTTTGCGCCCGCTTCATGGCCCCTTCGTCTAGCGGTTAGGACATCGCCCTTTCACGGCGGTAACACGGGTTCGAGTCCCGTAGGGGTCACCAAGCACACGCTCCAATAGCGTCCGAATCATTCCAATGCATATTAGAAGGTCTGTTGGGTCAGGCGGCGTTGGTTTTGCGTTTTTTCTTTTGGGTAGGCACGTCCAGCGGGGCGGTGAGGCGTTGATATTCGGCGAAGAGGAACTCTACGCGCTCGCGTTCGTTGGCGAAGGGCTGTTTGCGGTAGGCGGCGTCCACGGCCTTATCCAGCGCCTGATGCGCTTTTAGCAGCGCGGGCGGCATGGTGAGCGGGTCATAGAGATCGGCCATTGTGGCGTGGGGGAATTCTGCTCGTGCATCCAGCACGGCCTGCGCCTTGGCTTCGATGGCCTGTTGCTGTGCCTCGGTGGGTGTTGGCCAGGGGAAATTATTATACACCAGCGTATTGGAGTAGCGATAACGGCTTTCTAGTCTGCCGCACACCTGCCGCATCCAGGCATTGTGCATGAGGGAGGTGAGGATGCCAAAGTGATAGAGGGTGGCGTTTGAAACAATCATAACCAAATCGCTACATAATGTTTCAGGCGCAGAGAGTCCTATGGGAATATAATAGCGTCGCTCAGAAGACACCTTTGGCACGATTAAGAAGTTATTGCTTGGCATGTTTTCTACGTGAAACCTGGTCGGTGTCGCCGCGATCGCATTAGTCGGCTTGCTTTTGCTTTCACTACGAAGCTTCCGAACTTGCTCAACACGTTTGATTGCTTCTGGCATTTGCCTCAATGCTTCTGGTGGGCAATTGCCAAGCCATAAGCACCAACGTTCCCATCCATTTATAAATTCATCTGATCCTAACCAGCGGCGAAAATAAACCGCAGCTTGAGGCTCTTTGACTAAAAACTCCGCTTTTTCCTCTGTAGTGAAAAGGTAATGACCGCCATCAATAGGTTTATTACCAATACCTATTTCTGGAGCATTACAAATCGGTTTGCTGCGCTTTGTAACAACCACATTCACAGCATCCACCAAATAAGGATTAATGTTTGCCGCACGGATGCGGTGCGGTTCAGCTGTGGGTTGATCGTAGTCAAACAGCCAACGCTCTTCGGGTGCATAGGCGGCAAAACCAATGATCACCACATGCACAGCCGCAATATCCAGCCCCTTGATGCGCTTTTCATCAATCGTCCATTTAAACGTGCGGTGGGCAAAGTGAATATGAATGCCCAGACGCTGCAGCATGGGCTGCCATAGCACGCCCACCTGCTCGCCCTGTGTAATGGAGTTGGTTGATACCAGCGCCACAATGATTTTTGTGCCTTGAATAAAATGGGCGGCTTTCCAAAACCAGGCGCTTACATAATCCAGCACACCTGCACCGTGAACACCTGCGAAGATTGTTGCAAGCTCTTCCCTTTGCTCTACTGATTGATATTTTGAGCCCACAAACGGCGGATTGCCGAGCATGTAATTCAGATTCTCCGGTGCAATCACCGTTTTCCAATCAATTTCCAGCGCATTGCCATGCGTGATGTGGGCGGATTTTTTGAGCGGCAGGCGCACCAGGCTTTGCCCGAAGGCGCTGGATAGCAGCATGTTCATCTGGTGGTCCACCAGCCACATGGCGGCCTCGGCGATGCGGGCGGGGAATTCTTCCAGCTCGATGCCGTAGAACTGGTCTACATCCACTTTGCACAGGGCGCGGATATCCAGCACCCGCTGGCGTTCCTTCGCCGGATAAAGCGCTTCCAGCAGCTCGATTTCCAGCAGGCGCAGCTCACGGTAGGCAAGGATGAGGAAGTTGCCGCAGCCGCAGGCCGGGTCCATGAAGGTGAGCGTGCCAAGTTTGGTATGAAATGCTTCCAGCCGCGACTGGCGGCGGCTGCTTTTATCGGCCTTGATGGCGGCCAGCTCGGCCTGCAATTCATCCAGAAACAGCGGATGGATGGTTTTGAGGATGTTCTTCTCACTGGTGTAGTGGGCGCCTTTTTTGCGCTGTTCCTCCGGCAGCATCACGGTTTGAAAGAGCGAGCCAAACAGCGCGGGCGAGACGCGGCTCCAGTCAAAATAGCAGCAGGTCAGCAGGGCCTCGCGCATGGCTGCGTCAAAACTGGGGATGTCGATGCGCTCTGCAAAAAGCTGGCCGTTGACATAAGGGAAGCGTGCGAGGTCTTCATCCAACGATGATGAGCGACGCGCCTCCGGCGTATCCATGATCTGAAACAAATGAATCATGTGCTGGCCCAAGTCGCTACCATCCTCGCTGGTGCGGTCCTCGATGTAACGCAAGAAGCTGTCACGCTCAAAAATGCCGGTGTCATCCGCAAAGAGGCAGAACATTATGCGCACCAGCAGCCGCTCCAGATGGGCGCCTGTGTAGCCCGTTTCGGCCAGCTTGTTGTGCAGGTTGCTCATCAGCCCGGCGGCTTCCACGTTAACCGGGTCCTGGTCCTTATAAGCCTGCTGCTGATAACCGGCGATAAAGCCGAACAGGCGGATTTTCTCCGGCAATGCCGACAGGGTGAAGTGGTGTTCCTCTCCCGTGTCCAGGTCAAGTAGTTCGAATGTCTGAAAGTCGGATAGCAGGATATAGCGTGGCTTTTCACGCTCTTTCAGGCTCAAAAAATAGTCCGTGGCCTGGACGCGGGCGGCGACCAGGTTTTTGCCCATGGATTTTTGTTCCACCAGCAGCACGCCCGGCCAGAAAAGGTCGATAAAACCGCGTTGGTGTTCGCCCAGCTTCAGGCGCTTTTCGAAATAGATGTTCACGTCGCGCCGGGCGCGGCCGAAAACATGGAAAAAATCGTGGTAAAAGCTGGCGGTATCGCCTTTTTCATACCCTTTGCCCTGCCAATCGGCGGCAAAGCGGGCGGCGCGGGCGCGGATTTCATTCCAGCTTAGGGGCATAGGGCACTTTCTGTCTATGGCTAACCACTAGGTTATATTCGACCAAACACCTGACCACAATTGCCTATTGGACGCCTTTTGGCGCTGTCATGGGGCTTTAATAATCTGTGGGCATAATGGGGTATTGGTTTAAGGGCATGGCATGAGCGACGTTACGGCCAGCGAGACCCGGCAGGTTTATGATGCACTGGCGCGGCGGGCGAATACCGGCGCGGCGGGGTTGCCTCTTTTTGCCGACTGCATGCCGGATTTGCGGCAGATTGCGGGCGCTGCCCCGCAGATCGCCAATCTTTCCATCCCACTGCCGCCCAGCGGGCTGCGTGCCAATGATTACATGCATCAGCTGGTGGATATGGCCCGTAATGCCTCCCCCGACCAGGCCGAGGCCTATCATTTTTACCTGCGGGAAGCGGCTTTGCTGGTGAATGCGGAGCTGCTGACCGCTTATCCGGATGCACAAAGCCGCCCGGCGGACGTGCAGGCGGTGATCGACCTCAATAAACGCCTGATGGATGAATATCTCCCCCATGTGCGCGAGGAGCTGGACCTGGCGGAAGACCAGCAGGCATTCGGCCTGCTTGAGCCCCTGTGGATGGCAGAGCAGGTAGTTGACTTGCCCTTCGACATGCCGCTGCCGGATGCGAAGGAGGCCATTGCCCGGTTTGCCGATGCGCTGGGCGACCGGCTGAAGGAACCGGCTTTTGCCGCGTTGAGGGAAACGCTAGAACAGCAGCTCGGCATTCAGGATGCCACCATGATACCGGAATTTCTCCGGGGCATGATGGATACGATCGGTGATATGCCACTTTCGGGCGAAAGCGCAGATACGCTGACGCAGGCATTCGACTGGATGGAATCTATCTCGGAAGATATCGCCGATCTTCCGCCGGAAGAGATGGCGGCATTTCAGGATATCCTGGATCTGGCGTCGGAAATGGGCCTGCTGGATGACGGAGTGAGCATGCCCTCCATCGATATGGACATGCCCATGCCGGAGGGTGAGGCGATCACAACGACCGATGGCGCGGAGGTGACGGAAACCGCCGAACCGGAGACGGATAATGCGGCCGTGCTGGCGTCTGACATTGCGGCGCAGCTTTCACCCGAGGTGACGGCCCTGTTGCAGGCGGTGGGTATTCTGCCGCAGCCGATGGCCTCCAGCCTTGGAGTAAGCGAGAATTTCAGCCCCGACGCAAGCCAGGCGCAGGGCGCCAAGCCGGATATGCCGACGCCATCCCTACGGTAAATTCACGATTCTTTGCCTGCTAAGGGGTCGAAAATTTATTCGGCCCTTGCTTAGGTTGCTCCATGCTGAACGAGACCATGGAGATCATCGACGTGCAGGAACGCTTACCGGTTGCGGATGCTGGCAGCGGCGTGGCGTTTGATCTGCGCCAGCATTGCGAGGCCGTGGCCAAGGCCAGCCATGCCAGCGTGCTGGTGGATTATGCCAATTATTACAGGGCTTTGTATGAATCTATCTGCAAGGCTCGGCATTCCGTGTTCGTGCTGGGATGGGACATTGACAGCCGCATTCGCCTGCTGCGTAGCGATGATGCGAAAAAAACCGAATGCCCCATACGCTTTTTTGACCTGATTCAATGGAAAGCACGGCAAAACCCCGGGCTGAAGATTTACCTTAACCGGTGGGATTACACGCTGCATCTGGCGCTGGAGCGCGAGATGTTCGCCGGATGGAAATGGCGACTCGGCTCACCGGCCAATGTGCATTATTGCGCGGATCATGCCGTGGCCCTTGGCGGATGCCACCATCAGAAAATCGTGGTGGTGGATGATGAGGTGGCATTTTGCGGCGGCATGGATATTGCCCAATGCCGCTGGGACCGGCGCGAACATTACCCCCTGAATCGTCACCGGGTTGACCCCAAGGGAACGCTGGGTTTTGGGTGGAAGCGTTTTGGCCCCTACCACGATGTGCAGATGGTGGTGGCCGGGCCCGCCGTGCGGCCGCTGGCGCAGTTGGCGCGCGACCGCTGGAAACACGCCGCCGGTGAAGAGGCTGCGCCCATACGGCCGCAGACCGACCATGTGCTGCCGGATGCCTGGCCGGATTCCACCGCGCCGCAATTCATCCAGGCGCCGGTGGGCATGGCGCTGACCATGCCGCCGCGCCCCGAGCAGGAGGAAGGCGTTCATCAGGTGGAGAAACTTTACCTGGAACTGGTCGCCCAGGCGGAGCAATTCATTTACATGGAGAACCAGTATTTTTGCTACGAGCCCGTGGCACATGCGCTGAACCGACGCATGAAGGAGCGGCCAGAGCTGCGGGTGCTGCTGGTGGGTTCCTATGAGCCTGAAGGCATTATGGAGCGCAAGGCCATGTGGCACGGCCGGTATCGATTTCGCCGTATTCTGGAAGAAGGCATCACCAACCGTGTGGCTCTCACCTATCCGGTATCGCGCGTCAAGAATGTTGAGAAGCGTGTGCGCATCCATTCCAAAACCATGATCGTGGATGACCGCTATCTGCGCGTGGGTTCTTCCAATCTCAACTGGCGTTCCATGCGGGTGGATACGGAATGCGACCTGGTGGTGGAAGGCGTCGATGCACGCTCACGGCGCAATATCAGCATGGTGCGGGCCGACCTGATTCGCGAGCATACGGGGCATGAGCTTGCCTATATCGAAGCCTGCATCCGCGAGGGCGCGGGCATCGACCGGCTGCTTGAGGAAGTGCCCCATAGCCGCCAGCATCTGCGCCGTGTAAAAGACGAAGCCTACCGTCATGAACGTTTCGCCGGTATCGCCGCCCGCCTTGCCGATCCGAAAGAACCTTTTTTCCATTGGGGTTGAACCATGCCTGCGCTTTCCATTCCACCGCGTTATCGCCGCTGGGTGCGCCTGGCGATGGTGGTTGCGGCCATATGCATGCTGGCGCTGGTGTGGAAGGTGACGCCCCTGGCGGATTACGCCACGCCGGAACATATTCGCCCCCTGCTGGAATCCGTTCGTTCGACCGCATGGGCCGTGCCTGCAGCCATCGGCATTTACACCATCGCCATGCTCTGTTTTTTTCCACATATGGCCATGAGCGCGGCGGTGGTGCTGATTTTTCCACCGCTTGAAGCCATTTGCATCTGCATGGCGGGATCGCTCATCAGCGCCAGCATCGGCTATGGCATCGGGCGCAGGCTCGGTTTGCGTTCGGCGCGCGCGCTGGTGGGGGATGCGGCGCAGAAGGTTTCCGGCTATGCGAAAAAGGGCGGTGTGCTTGGCATCGCGCTGCTCAGGATGCTGCCGATTGCGCCCTATATGGTAGTGAACCTGGCGCTGGCGATGCTGGAAGTGCCGTTTTTTGTGTTTCTCGCGGGGACGTTTTTTGGCGCCTTGCCCGGGGCCATTATCGCTTCCCTGCTCGGCTATTCGGCGCTTGAACTGTGGGAAAATCCATCGCCGGAAAACCTGATGATGGTGGGGGGCGGTGTGCTGGCGTGGCTGGTGGTGGTTGCCGGTTCTCATCTGGCAAACCGGCAATGGCAGCGCCGCAAGTTGCGGAGCGCAGCAAAGTGAACAAGCTGCGCTTCCTGTCGTTCAATATTCACGGGGGGCGCAGCCTCAGGGGTGTGCGTGACCTGAGCCGCCTACACGCACTGATGGAACGGCTGGACGTGGATATCGGCGTGTTTCAGGAGATGGAAACACGCGCTTCACGCGGGGGGCATGAAGGGGATGTGGAACGGCTGGCAGGACCGGGCCGCCCGCACCGGCTGTGCGGGGCCAGCATCCGCGAGGGCAAGGGGTGGTATGGCAATCTTATCGTCAGCCGTTATCCCATCCTGCGCGGGCTGGTACATCATCTGGAAACAAAACCCGACCTTGAACCGCGCAATGCGGTGGACGCGCTGATTGAAACCCCGCGCGGAAAGCTGAGGCTGATCGGCACGCATTTATCGCTATCGGTTTTTGAACGCTGGTGGGAGGCGCGCAACCTGTTGCGGCTGATGCGGGATGTGGAAGAAAAAGAGCCCAACCCGGTGCTGCTGATGGGGGATATCAATGAATGGCAATATCCCTCGCGTTTGATTCGCTACCTCAACAGCGTGATGACCCCCCTGCCCTGTGGGCCGACCTTTCCTTCCTGGCTGCCATTGCTGAAGCTCGACCGCGTGTGGCATGACGCGCCGGGCCTCAATGTCACCGCGCACCGGCTGGGCAGCCGGGGCATACGCGCCCTGTCAGACCATCTGCCGTTGCTGGTGGAAATTGATTACCGCTGAAAATCAGGCAATTTGACGGCCTCATCGCCCACCACACGGTTTTGCG
Source organism: bacterium (assembly GCA_016124905.1). NCBI lineage: Bacteria > bacterium. The sequence continues at coordinate 31,138 of WGMV01000032.1, read as the reverse complement.
GCAGGGCATGGGGATAATGCCGCTGAAGCCAGCTCATCAGCCCTTCGCGCACATAGCAGCGCAGATCCCAGGTGGTGGGCGAATCCTTGGCGGAAACCAGCGCGCGGAGCTTGATGGCTTTTTCCGTCGTTTCGGTGACCTGCAGCACGTTGGTCCGTTTATTCCAGAGGGGCGAGGCCTCCAGCAGGCGGGTCAACTCCTCGCGCATTTCATCCACGGGAACGGTATAATCGGCATAGATTTCCACCGTGCCGATGATTTCGGCCGTGCGGCGCGTCCAGTTTTGAAAAGGTTTTTCATTGAAATAGGTGATGGGCACGACCAGCCGCCGCAAATCCCAGATGCGAACCACCACATAGGTGAGCGTGATTTCCTCGATCCAGCCCCATTCGCCTTCGATCACCACGGCATCCTCGATGTTGATGGGCTGGGTGATGGCGATTTGAATGCCCGCGAAGATGGAGCCGATGGTCTTTTGCGCGGCAAAGCCGATGAGGATACCGGTGACGCCTGCCGATGCAAGCAGGCTGGTGCCAAGCTTGGTGACACTGTCAAAGGTCATCAGCATGAGCGCGAGGGTGATGATGATGATGAGTACGATGATGACGCGGTAAAGCACATTGAACTGCGTGTGCATGCGCCGGGCACGGTAATTATCCGCCGTCAGCATGTTATAGCGCTGGATAAAGTGCGCCTTGCACACGCTGATGAGCGAGACGGCAAGCCACCCGGTGCAGGCAATGGCGAGAAGGGATGAGACATGGCTCATTGAATCGCGCCATTCGGCATCGCCCGCATTAATCACCAATGCTGATTTGGCAAGGAGCGCGAAGAAAATAAGTGTGAGTGGCTTTTGGGATGAGTGAATCAACTTGGCCATCAGCGCGGAACGCTGCGAACGGCCCAGAATCTGCGTGAGCTTGCCGATGAGAAGATACAGGGCTGTGCAGACGACGACCCAGCCGCCAAACTGCAGGAATGGATTATTCCATAAAGGGTACTTCCACAAGAAACCGGTTATCGCGTGTATCCACTGCATGGTGGGTTCCGATGATGATTCATCAATGACTGGGACCAGTATTCATAAGAAAGTTCATATAAGGAGGCCATGATTTAGCGCGGAAAGGCTGTAAAATTACCGCTTGTTTATCATCCGTTGATACATGTCGCACTATATGACCGCATGATTTGATACGGTGTTGTGTATGCTGCTTATCATCAGCATCAGGGGGTTTTTATGGTCATCGACATCCAGCAGCCCGACCCGCCACGGACCGACAGAAGCAACGGGATGTGGGCCCTTTTCGCCATTGTGCTGCTGGCCATCGCGCTGGGTGGATACGCGGTTTATCATGTTCAAGTGGTTGCCAACGACCGTTTGAACCGTGAAGTGGAACATGAGACGAAGCGCTCGGCCCTTGACCATGAAAATGCGGGGGCGCTGGTATCCTGCGGGAAGCAGTGCACGCTGGCGCTGGTACATTGACACCGCCCATTGTTACGTCCAACAGATTGATTATTATGCTTTAATTTTAAGGCATTACGGGCACATAAAAAATCCATATGTTTCCATAAATAATTCAAATCATGCGTAAATTGATGGATTTCATATGTGAGTGACCTTAAAAATCCTAGGTTTTTAATGTCATTTTTCACCGGATCGCCGAATGCCACATACAAAAATGCCGATTGCCGAGCCGAGCCAGCTCAGAGGAAATCTCTCCGTCAGCATCGGGCTTACCGCCGTATTTTTATTTTTCGTTTTCAGCGGCTACATTACCTATTGGAACACGCGCAACCTAAGTGAGAATGCCCAGGAAGTGACGCGAACGCATGATGTCATCACATCAATCGAACGTTTATTTTCCTTGATGAAAGACGCGGAGACAGGGCAGCGGGGTTATGTCATCACCGGTGATGACCGCTATCTGGAGCCCTACAACGTAGCGCTTTCATTGATCAATGACGAATTCAAGCGCCTGAGCGAGCTGTGCAAAAACAGCCGCGAGCAGTCGGCACGGCTGCCCGAAATTAAGTCCTTCATCGGTTTGAAGCTTCAGGAACTGAAGGAAAGCATCCAGGTGCGACGGACAAAAGGATTCGCCGCCACGCTCGCCATTATCGAAACCGACCGTGGCAAGGCGACGATGGACGGCCTGCGAGACCAGGTGAACACCATGAAACAGGCGGAACGCGAACGCCGCGCCTCACGGTTTGCAGATATGGATAATGCCTATCGCATCGCGGTGGCAGGCGGGATTGTGACGGCTCTGCTTGGGCTTTGCCTTTCAGTGGTGGTGGCCTTTCTGGTGCGACGTTCCACCCTGACCCGGCAACGGCAGGAATGGCTGCAATCCGGGCAGGTTGGCCTTAGCAGCTCCATGTTAGGCGAGCAAAGCGCGATGGAACTGGGCGTTAGCGTCATCACCTTTCTGGCGCAGTATTTCAATGCGCCGGCGGGTGCCTTTTTCATCAAAGAGGGTGGCAGCTTTCAGCGTGTGGCGACCTACGGCATTTCCACCGGCGATGAAACGCTGCAGCATTTTGAAATGGGCGACGGGCTGATTGGCCAAGCCGCGAAGGATAACCGCATCATGAGCTTTAACGAGGTGCCGGACGGGTACCTCACCATCAGCTCGGCACTGGGATATGGCAAGCCTCGCTATCTGCTCATCGCACCGGCGGCCGTGGACGGGGATGTGAATGCGATGATCGAACTCGGCTTCATGAATCCGCTAGATGAAAAAACCATAGAGCTGATGAGGAAAGTATCCGATGCAATAGGCGTTGCCGTGCGATCGGCCAATTATCGGGCCAGCCTGCAGAACCTGCTCGAGGAAACGCAGCGCCAGTCGGAGGAGCTGCAGTCGCAAAGCGAGGAGCTTCGCGTTTCAAACGAAGAACTGGAGGAGCAGAGCCGTGCCCTGAAGGAATCCCAGGTGAGGCTTGAGCAGCAGCAGGCGGAGCTGGAGCAGACCAACTCCCAGCTGGAGGAACAGACGCAACAGCTGGAAAACCAGCGCGACATTCTGGCACGGTCACGCACGGAGGTGCAGCTCAAGGCGAAGGAACTGGAACGCGCCAGCCAGTATAAATCGGACTTTCTGGCGAATATGTCGCATGAATTGCGCACACCGCTGAACTCATCGCTCATCCTGGCCAAGCTGCTGGCGGATAACCCTCAAGGCAACCTGACGGAAGAGCAGGTGAAATTCGCGCAGACCATCCAGTCTTCCGGCAATGACCTGCTGGCGCTGATCAACGATATTCTCGATCTTTCCAAAATCGAGGCCGGGCATATGGAAGTGAGGCCGGAGCCCGTGCTGATCGAGCAGCTGGCCAAGGACATGACGCATAGCTTCAAGCAGGTGGCCGCGCAGAAGAAACTGAAATTTGACGTGCAGGTGGCGCCCAACTGCCCCATGACGGTGGAAACCGACCGGCAGCGGCTGGAGCAGGTGCTGCGCAACCTGATCTCCAACGCGCTTAAATTCACCGAGAAGGGAAAGGTGGAGCTTTCCATCGCGCGCTATCACGTCAACCAGGTGGCCCTGACGGTGAGCGACACGGGTATCGGGATTGCGAAAGAACAACAGCAGCTGATTTTTGAGGCCTTCCGCCAGGCGGATGGCACCATCAGCCGTAAATACGGCGGCACGGGGCTTGGCCTTTCCATCTCGCGCGAGCTGGCGCGTCTGCTGGGCGGCAGTATTGAACTGAAAAGCAAACCCGGCAAGGGCAGCAGCTTCACCGTCATAATTCCTGAAACCTATGATCCGAGCCTGGTGCCGGACCATGTGCGTGTGGTGGCAATCTCCCAAAGCGAACAGGAAATCGAACCAATTGCCGAAACCGCCGTTAAGCCGAAGAAAGGCAAGCAGAAAAAAGGCGAATCTGCCCTTCCTGCGCCGAGTATTGAGGATGACAGGGATCACCTGAAGGGCGACCGGCACACGATTCTGGTGGTGGAGGATGACGAGTCTTTCGCGCGGATTCTGTATGACATGGCGCATGAGCTGAACTTCCAGTGCCTGATGGCCTCCACGGCGGAAGACGCGCTTGCCGTGGCGGACCATTACCGCCCCGATGCGGTGGTGCTGGATGTGGGGCTGCCGGATAATTCCGGCCTTTCCGTGCTGGACAGGTTGAAGCGCAACGTGCGCACGCGGCATATCCCCGTGCATGTGGTATCGGGTAGCGACTATACCCAGACGGCGCTTTCGCTCGGCGCGGTGGGCTACATGCTCAAACCCGTGAAACGGGACGAACTGCTGAAGGCGCTACAGCAGCTGGAGACAAAGCTTTCGCAACGGATGCGCCGCGTGCTGATTGTCGAGGACGATGCCGTACAGCGCGACAGCATGCAGAAGCTGCTTGGCTCGCACGAGGTGGAAACGGTGGCGGTGGGCACCGCCGGGGAATGCCTGAAACGCCTGAAGCAATCCACCTTCGATTGCATGGTGCTGGATCTCTCCCTGCCGGATGCATCGGGCTATTCGCTGCTGGAGACCTTGAGCAAGGAGGACGCCTATTCCTTTCCGCCGGTCATCGTCTATACGGGGCGCGACCTTTCGGCGAACGAGGAACAGAGCCTGCGGCGCTATTCCAAATCCATCATCATCAAAGGGGCGAAATCGCCTGAACGGCTGCTGGACGAGGTGACGCTGTTCCTGCACCAGGTGGTGGCCACGCTGCCGGCCGAGCAGCAGAAAATGCTGGAGAAAGCACGAAACCGCGACGCGGTGCTGGAAGGACGTAACATCCTGGTGGTGGAAGACGATGTGCGTAATGTTTACGCGCTCACCAACATCCTGGAACCACGCGGGGCGGTGGTGCATATCGCCCGGAACGGACGCGAGGCGCTGGATGTGCTGGAGGCGCGCATGGACAAGCCGGATGAGCGTATCGACCTGGTGCTGATGGATGTGATGATGCCCGAGATGGACGGGCTGACGGCAACGCGTGAGATACGCAAGCGCTCCGGCTGGAAAAAGCTACCGGTGATCATGCTGACAGCCAAGGCCATGAAGGACGACCAGGAGCGCTGCCTTGACGCGGGGGCCAATGACTACATGGCCAAGCCGCTGGATGTGGACAAGCTCTTGTCGCTCGTGCGCGTGTGGATGCCGAGGTAGCCATGAACGAAAAGGTGGAGGATATCGAACTGAAGCTGCTTCTGGAGGCGTTGTTCCAGAAGTATCATTACGATTTCCGCGGCTATGCCATGGCCTCCATCAAGCGCCGCCTTAAGCAGGCGAAGGAGCATTTCAACTGCCAGAATTATTCGCAATTGCAGGACATGGTGCTGCATAACGCGCATGCGCTGCCCAAGCTGCTTTCCTTTTTGACGGTGCAGGTGAGCGAGATGTTCCGTGACCCACCTTATTTCAAAGCCATCCGCGAGAAAGTAGTGCCGCATCTGCGCACCTACCCCTCGCTGAAAGTCTGGATAGCCGGATGCAGCACGGGGGAGGAGCTTTATTCCTTTGCCATTCTCTTTCGCGAGGAGGGGCTGGAAGAACGCACCATGTTCTATGCAACCGATATCAACCCCGATGCGCTCAGCAAGGCGGAGGCGGGCGTTTATGGGCTGGACCGCATCAAGCTGTTTACCGAGAATCATCGCCTGTCCGGCGGGAAGACCTCGTTGTCGGAGTATTACACGGCCGCTTACGGCGCGGCGCATTTCGACAAAAGCCTGCGCAAGCGGACGGTGTTTTCCGACCATAGCCTGGTGAGCGATGCGGTGTTTGCGGAAATGCAGTACATCTCCTGCCGCAATGTGCTGAAGTATTTTGACCGTGAGCTGCAGGACCGCGCCATCGGCCTGTTCAAGGACGCCTTGCCGCGCAAGAGCTTTCTCGGGCTGGGGTCTAAAGAGAATCTCCGCTTCTCGGCGCATAATGACGCGTTTGATGAATTCTCACGCGAGGAGCGCATCTATCAGAGGCGGGCCATCGTATGAACAAGCATCTGCTTGAGAATGGTAAAACGGATATGCCCCAGGCCGTTGTCATCGGCGCATCGGCGGGGGCGGTGGATGTGCTGTCGCAGCTGCTGCCAAAGCTGCCGAAGGATTTCCCCTGCCCCGTGATGGTGGTGGTGCATATACCGCCGGATAAACGAAGCATCCTGGCCGAGCTGTTCAGAGATAAATGCAAGGTTTCGGTGAAAGAGGCGGAGGATAAGGAGCCCATCCGAAGCGGCACCGTTTATTTCGCCCCGCCCGATTATCACCTGCTGGTGGAGCCCGATAAACGGGTTTCGCTTTCCACCGAGGAGCCGGTGCTGTTTTCGCGGCCATCCATCGATGTGTTGTTTGAGACGGCGGCGGATGCCTATGGCCCTGGCCTGACCGCCATCGTGCTGACGGGAGCCAACGAGGACGGCGCGCACGGCGCACGCACGGTGGAGGAGGCAGGCGGACGCGTGCTGGTGCAGAAGCCGGAGCTCGCCTTCGCCAGCGCCATGCCGGAAGCCGCGCTGAAAGCCTGCCGTCATGCCCTGGCGCTCAGTCTGGAGGATATTCTCTCAACCCTGAAACATTCCTATCAAAAAAGCATGAAAGCCGCGTTATGAACACTTCCACAGAACCTGTTTATTTTCTGCTGGTGGACGACCTGGAGGAGAACCTCCTGTCGCTGGAAGCGCTGCTGAAGCGCGACGGGCTGGTGCTGCTTAAGGCGCAATCCGGCCCGGAGGCGCTGGAGCTGCTGTTGAAGCATGAGGTGGCGCTGGCGCTGATGGATGTGCAGATGCCCGGCATGGACGGGTTTGAACTGGCGGAGCTGATGCGTGGAACGGAACGCACGCGGCGCATCCCCATTATTTTTCTGACCGCCGGAAGCGCGGACCGGCAAAGGCGCTTTCGCGGTTATGAAGCGGGTGCGGTGGATTTCATCCATAAGCCGATTGAGCCGGATGTGCTGAAGAGCAAATCCCAGGTGTTTTTTGAGCTGTATCGCCAGCAGCAGCTGCTGGCCAACCACCGCGATCAGTTGAAAGCCTATGCCGATGCCCTGAAAGAGGCCGACCGCCGCAAGGATGAATTCCTCGCCACGCTGGCGCATGAGCTGCGCAACCCGCTGGCGCCCATCCGCAATGGATTGCAGATACTCAGCATGTCACCCACCGGCGACGTGGCGGAGAAAATCCGCGACATGATGGAACGGCAGTTGACGCACCTGGTGCGGCTGATCGATGATTTGCTCGATGTGTCGCGCATCAGTCAGGGAAAAATCGACCTGCGTAAGGAGCGCATAACACTGCAGTCGGCCGTGCAGGCGGCGATTGAGGCAAGCAAGCCTTTGATCGAGGCAAGCAAGCACACACTGGTACTTGAGATGCAGGAGGAACCGCTATGGGTGGACGCGGACATGACACGGCTGGCGCAGATCGTCAGCAACCTGCTCAATAACGCGGCGAAATACACACCCGATGGCGGCACCCTTACCCTGAGGGCACGCAAGGATGGGGCATCGGCTGTTCTGGAAGTCGCCGATAACGGGCTAGGCATTCCCGCCGAGATGCTGCCGCGCGTGTTTGATCTCTTCACCCAGATCGACCGTCATCTGGAGCGATCGCAGGGAGGGCTCGGCATCGGGCTGGCACTGGTCAAACGGCTGGTGGAAATGCATGGCGGCACCATTGCGGTGACAAGCAGCGGCCTGAATAAAGGAAGCTGCTTTACCCTGTCTCTGCCTTCGGTAGCGCCACAGGAGCAGCCGGATAGCAAGGATGCCGACGGCTCAACGATGGCGGGGCATTCGCTCTCCGTGCTGGTGGTGGATGACAATGTGGCTTCCGCCAAAACTACGGGCTGGATGCTGGAAATGGTGGGGCATCGGTTTCAACTGGTGCATAACGGCAAGGAAGCGCTGGAGGTAGCGACGACGCTTCTGCCCGATGTTATTCTGCTGGATATCGGCCTTCCGGGCATGAATGGGTATGAGGTGTGCCGCGAACTTCGCAAAAACCCACGGCTGCAGCATACGGTGATGATCGCCCAGACGGGCTGGGGGCAGGAGCGCGACAAGACCGAAGCCCGGGAAGCCGGGTTTCATCACCATTTCGTCAAACCGGTTGACTTCAAGGAACTGTCCAAGCTGCTGGCCAGCATTGAGCCGACGAAAACCAGCGAGCCCAGCAGTGCCGCCTGAGGAAAACCCTATGTATGTAACGATAAATCCTTATTATAAGAGCCGTTGATACGAGAACCCTATGTCATCCAACCTGCCGCTGCCTTTTGATAAAGCGAACGCCTATCTGGCCGCCATCGTGGAGTCTTCCGACGATGCGATCATCAGCAAAAACCTGAACGGCATCATTACCTCCTGGAATAAGGGCGCTGAGCGTGTGTTCGGCTATACGGCGGAAGAGGCAATCGGCCGCTCTATCACCATGCTTATTCCAGCCCAGAGAATACAGGAAGAAGAGCGCATCATCGAAAAGCTGAGAAAAGGCGAACGGCTGGAACATTTTGAGACCGTTCGCATGACGAAAGATGGGCGCGAAGTGATGGTCTCGCTTACCGTATCCCCCATTCGGGATGACGCGGGCCAGGTGATCGGGGCATCTAAAATCGCGCGGGACGTGACGCGTGAGCGACGGCTCGCCATTATCGCGGAAAGTCAGAAGATAGCGCTGGAAATGGCCATGAACAATGCGCCACTATCGGAAACGCTTGGCGTGCTGACGGGCGGCGTGGAAAAGCATATAAGCCAGGCAATGGCCTCCATCCTTCTGGTCGAGCAGCGCGAGGACGGCGCCTATTTCCGGCAAATCGCCGCATCCAGCCTGCCAAAAGCCTATAATGACGCCGTCGATCATTTGCGCATCGAGCCGGAGCTGGGATCCTGCGGGGCGGCGGTTTTTCAGAAGGAAACGGTGATCGTGGAGGATATCGCCACGCACCCGCTCTGGAAGGACTGCAAGGAGGTGGCGCTTGGCAACGGGCTGCATGCCTGCTGGTCGCGGCCCATCATCTCCAGCGATGGCGATGTGCTGGGGACTTTTGCCATTTACTATGCCGAATCGCGCATGCCGAACCAGGACGATATGGAAATCATCGATTATCTGGCCGGTACCGCCAGCGTGATTCTGGAACGCGTTATCAGCGCCGAGCGCCAAAAAGCCATCGAGGCATCGCTGCGGGAGGAAACCAAAACGCTTGAGCTGTTGAACGATCTCAGCAAACAGCTCAGTTCCAGCCTTGACCTTAACCAGGTTGTTCAAAACACCACCGATGTGCTGACAGAGCTGACCGGCGCTGAATTCGGCGCATTCTTCTATAATGTGGTGGATGATGAGGGCGAATCCTACATGCTCTATACGATCTCGGGAGTGCCGAGAGAGGCATTCTCCCGTTTTCCGATGCCCCGCAACACCAGCCTGTTCAGCCATACATTCGGCGGCAAGGGAACGGTGAGGCTGGATGATGTGCGGCAGGACCCGCGCTATGGCAAGAGCGCGCCTTATCATGGCATGCCGAAGGGGCACCTTCCGGTGACAAGCTATCTGGCCGTGCCGGTTATCTCCCGCAATGGGGCGGTGCTGGGCGGACTATTTTTCGGCCATTCCAAGGCGGGCATATTCACCGAACGCGCCGCGCATCTGGTGGAGAGCGCCGCCTCCTATGCCGCGGTAAGCATTGATAACGCCCAGCTTTACACTAAAATGCAGGAAAGCGAGCACCGGTGGCGCGCACTGGCGGACGCCATGCCGCAGCTTGTATGGATGTGCGACAATACCGGCTGGTGCGACTATATGAGCAACCAGTGGCACACCTATTCCGGCGTTGAGGTGAAAGACCTTTTGGGCGAAGGATGGCTGAATATCCTGCATCCCGAGGACCGGATACGGGCCGCCCATGCGTGGAACGAGGCTGTGGCCGATCGCGCGCCATACGACCTGGACTACCGCATTCGCGCCAAGGACGGCCAGTATCGCTGGTTCCGCACGCGCGGGGTGGCGGTGCGGGATGAAAAAGGGCGCATCCTGAAATGGTATGGCACCTGCACGGATACGCAGGAGCTTATCGAATCCCGCAATATGGCGCAGGAGGCCAATATCGCCAAATCGGAATTTCTGGCCAACATGAGCCATGAAATCCGCACGCCAATGAACGCGGTGGTGGGGCTTGCGAATATTCTGGCACAAAGCTCACCCCTCACCGCCAAGCAGGCGGAATTCATCAAAACATTGCAACTCAGCGCCGATTCGCTGCTGGCGCTGATCAATGACCTGCTGGATATCGCCAAGATTGAAGCGCGCAGCGTAGAGCTTGAAAAAACAAGCTTCAGCCTGACGCAGCTTATTCAGGAAGTGATCAGCATGGTGGCGGTGCGGGTGAAGGAAAAAGGGCTGACGCTGACCAGCAATGCCGATAATGCCCAGCGCCTGATGTTTCGCGGCGACCCGGCGAGAATCAGGCAGATTATCCTCAACCTGTGCAGCAATGCCGTGAAATTCACCGAGCAGGGCGGCATTGACATTCAGCTGGCCTGCATCCCCACGCATCATCCATCCATCGAGCAGATTCGCATCACGGTGAAGGATACGGGCATCGGCATCGATAAAAAGAACCTGGCGAATATCTTTCATAAATTCACCCAGGCGGATTCCTCCATCAACCGCAAATATGGCGGCACGGGCCTTGGCCTGGCCATTACCAAAACGCTGACGGAACTGATGGGCGGCACCATCGAAGTGCAAAGCACGCCCGGCGAGGGTTCCAGCTTCATCATTGTGCTGCCGCTTGAGCGGGAAGAGCAGCCGCATGACGCGCCTTCGCAACGGGGAGAGGCTGTCGAAAGCCCCGTTTCGCCCATGCACCGCGCCACGGTTCTGCTGGTGGAGGATTATGCGCCCAACGTGATGGTGGCGACCACGTTTCTGGAACATTTCGGCTTTGACACGGATGTGGCCAGCAACGGCATGGAGGCCATCGAGAAAATCAAGCACGGCCATTACGCCCTTGCGCTGATGGATGTGCAGATGCACGGCATGAACGGGCTGGAAGCCACCCGCATCATCCGCGAATATGAACGGCAGCACGGCAGGCAGCGCCTGCCCATTATCGGCATGACGGCCCATGCGCTGACGGGAGACAGGGAGCGATGCCTCTCGGTTGGGATGGATGATTATCTGCCCAAGCCGTTCAACCCGGATGAGTTCAAACGCAAGCTGCTTCATTACACCGGGGAAAGCAAAGCAGCCTAATCACGGACTGATTTTTTATGGCCAACGGAATAGGCAGGTCTTCTTCCCCTTAGATGAATGGAGAATATCATGAAACGATTCCTAACCGTACTGAGCCTGACCACGGGCCTTTACCTTGCAGGCGCCACCGGGGCATTTGCCAATGACGCCAAAGATGCCTCGGAATTTGTGCAGAAAGCAGCCATGGGCAACCAGTTTGAAATCGCCACCAGCAAACTTGCGCTGGAGAAATCCCAGAGCCAGGATGTGAAAACCTTCGCTCAGAAAATGATCGACGATCATACCGAGGCCAACAACAACCTGAAGGCCGTATTGCCGGAATCCACCGTAAAGACGGCTTCCACCGAGGTGACGCTCGATAAGAAACATCAGAAAATGTATGACGAGCTGAAAGAAAAGCCAGCCAGCAAGTTTGACGATGAATATGTGGATGTTCAGCAGAAAGCGCACAAGGAAGCGGTTGCGCTTTTCAAGGATTACGCCGATGACGGCAAGGATGCCGCGTTGAAAAACTTCGCTTCCAAAACACTTCCAGCGCTTGAGCAGCATAAAGAGAATGTCGAGCAGCTGGATAAGGCTCACTAAGCATTTTCTTCCTAGAATTTTGTTGCGACATGGATGCCGGCCCCCTGCGGGGCCGGCATTTTTGTATGAAATTTATACCCCTCCCCCTATGACGTGCGGCCATTTAAGGATGGGTGCCTTATGGCTTTGGATGAGGCGGTATGCCTGTTTACGGATCGCTGTAATCTTTCCGTCAATTATCCCCGCCTTCATGAACCACTACTGGAAAGGAGAATGACGATGGCCACGACACATCAGAACCAAACCGGACAAACCGAAAACGAGCGAAGCAGCCGCAATATGCTGTGGGGGTTCCTGGCCGTGGTGGTGCTTGCCGTGCTTGCCTATGCAGGCTATGCCAGCTACCGCGACCATGAAGCCGCCATGCCCGAATATAGTGCTGCCAGCCCGAGCGGACGTGCCTTGAACCCGCCTGCAACCAACAGCGGCGCCACCGCACCGGCCGACCGCGTGGGCGGCACCGGTGATGTTGAGGGGCGCTGAGACACAGCACGCATGTCGGCTTACGCGATTCTTATGACTAAGCGTTCAGCCCTAATCGCATGTTGAAAAGGTTTGTGTCATCAATAGGGGCGTAACAGCCGTTTTGGCTGAGCAACGAAAATAGGAGAATGAAGATGAATAAGGAACAAGTGCAAGGTAACTGGAACCAGTTCAAAGGCAAAATCAAGGAAAGCTGGGGCAAGCTGACCGACGATGATATCGCGCTGTATAACGGCCGTGCCGAACAGTTTTATGGCAAGCTGCAGGAAAAATACGGCATTGCCCGCGAAGAAGCTGAGAAACGCGTCAGCGAATTCGAAAAATCCTGCGATTATAAATACAATAAAGCAGCCTAACCTACCCATTGCCTCCCACCCCTATCCCGATGCCTTCACAGGCATCGGGATTTTTTTATGGGTTTTCAGACAATAAAAAACCGCCCGCAACAGGTGCGGGCGGCAGCATATGGCTTAGGTTATTATTGGACCTGGGTCGTTGTCGTCACCTTGGTGGTGGTGCCTGCGGGGAACCCATCGGGCGTGTAGTAATGTTCCTTGGTGGTGGTTTGTTTTACCACTTCGGTTTGTACTTCGGCCACGGGGATGTATTCCAGGCGCACCAGGTTTACCTGTTCCTGCGGGCTGGCAATCACGCCATTGATCTCATAAAGCATGCCCGGGAACTGCTGATAGGTTTTCACGATCTTGTGACCCTCCACCCGGTAACGGCCTTTGCTTGGCTCGGCAATGTTGAGGTGGGTTTTGTCGATGCTGAAGACCGCGCCGACGGAATGGCTGTTAAAATTAATCTCTTGCGGAACAATGTGATTGCGCAGGATGTCGGCGATTTCGGCACCACATTTGCCAGCGTTGAAGCAGGCATATTTATCTACGTTCAGATCCTCCATAGCCTGGTTCGTTGGTGCGAAGATGGTATAGGGAGTGTTACTGTTCAGCTCGTTCAATACGCCGGTTCTTTTCAGCGCCATATAGAATGCCGAAAGCTCCGGACGGGAGGAAAGAGATTTTTCTACCATCTGGTTGGCGGCATGCGCCGGTGCGGCTGCAACCGCCAAGGCAGCAACGGCCGTGGCGGATAAAAGGCGAAGGGACGTTTTCATAGCGGACTCCTGTAATATTATGGCTATATGTCAGCAATTTAATCTTTTTAATATCAACGGGCGATACGGGCAGCGATGGTTGGTATAAAAAGCACGCAAATCCTTTTTTGTGTATAAAAAAGACCCGGCCAAGGGGTTGGCCGGGTCAAGGTGCTCTGGCGAGGAGCGGGGAAACTATTTCCACGACAGGTGGAGATTGGCAGGCTTGCCTTTACCCACCGTAATACGTTGGGTTTTGGTCTGGCCTTCGTAGCTGGCATTAACCGTGTAGCTGCCATCGGGCAATTGCGCGTAGAAAAGCGGGCCGCTTTTGGTGTTGATGACCTCATTGCCTTTTTTATCGGAAATGGCAATCTGCCCATCGGCCACAAAGGCGCCGTCTTTTCCTGCGCTCATAATATGCAGATTGTAATCACCTTTGGTGGCTTCAAGCTGGTTACGCTCGGCTTCGCCTACGCCACCGGTCACATAGGTGGCGCCATTGACGTTAACTGGCGTCAGGGCCATGGTCGTGGACGGAGCGATGGCCGCGCTAAGGCTTGTGGAGGCGTTCACCGACGGCGCTTTCCGGGTAAGATCCTGCACGGTGCCGTTCACATCCAGAGCATATGCCTGGCCCAGCAGGCCAACAGTGATAATGGTTGAGGTAATGATGGTACGCATTGCAATTCTCCCGCGTCATTGCTTTTATCTGAATTAATTGTACTGTTTTTAATCTCCCATGCGTCAAAAGGCCGTATCTTTTCATAAAAAACATATAAACAAGCCATAAATGGCGGAAAAAACGTCATTTTTATGCTTTATGCGCTGTCTTTCATGGCTTTTTGAGATGGGCGGGATTACCATCATACCGTTCGCGTCTGTTTGGCAGACGCCTCACCCTTAGGAGAAAGACCATGTATATGACCCGCAATAAAAAAGAAGCCCTGAGCGCTAAAGCAACGGGCAATACGGTAAATCTGAGCGAGGCAGCCGCCCATATGAAAGAAGACATGTATGAAGTGGCCAATGCCGCAGGCTGCAAAGCACGCCTGCTGCTTGACGATGCAAGTACTGAGCTGGAACATGCCAAGGATGTGGTAACGGCCCAGATCAAGGAAAAGCCGATTCAGTCCAGCCTGATCGCCCTCGGCGTGGGTGTGGTCATCGGCGCGCTGTTGCGTCGTTAATCCTCACGCAGGGAGTTTGTCATGTCGTTTCTGGGTAGTATCCTCGGGCTGTTGACCGTGGGTGAGAGTATGGTCGAAGCACGCCTTATGCGTCGTTTCATCGTCGGCATCGCCATCGGTCTGGGCCTGGTGGTGCTATCCAGCATGATGACCGGCATTTTGATTGTTGGACTGTTCTATCTGCTGTTTCAGCTGATGGTCAGTTACGGCATGGAGGAGCATGCCGCGCTGATTGCCACCGGGTTGCTTGGCGTTTTGTCCACGGCCGGTGTCGTCACCGCCACGGCCTTGTGGTTCCGTCATCTGCTGAAAACGCCCAATCCCTTTACCGCCATGCGCAACCCGATCGATAAATTCCTGCATCAGGGTGTCATCGGGGCATTTGTAGAGGGGTTCAGCGCGTCCGCATCCCGCAAGCCAAAACCCGGAAAAGCGGCTGAAAAGCCCGGGCTAAAACCGGTGACGGTTAAAGGCGCCGCCGCCAATGTCAACATGAAGACCCAAAGGCGCATATGATGAAGCTTTCAGCCCGGCCCATCGCCGCCATTATGGCGGCGGGCATGGTCGCCTGCCTATCGCACGGGAGCGCCTGGGCGGAAGATGCATTGACACCCCTTGGCCCCCCAGACGTCGATACCAGCAAACCCGTGACCCCCGCCGAGGCACGCCCCGTTGATGACAAAGGCATTGTCAGCATCGTGTGGGAAAATGATGTGTTTGCCAACAGGGATAATAATTACACCAACGGGTTTCGCATGGCCTGGCTTTCGCCGGAATATTCCGGCGAGGACCGGTTCAATGACGTTGCGGGCTATCTGTTTCCGTTCAGCCCCAATGGCAAACGGCGTTTGAGCCTGGCCATCGGCCAGAGCATGTTCACGCCGGATAACCTAAAGTCCACGGCTTACATACCCGGCGACCGCCCTTATGCAGGGTGGCTTTACGGTTCGGTCGGCGCGGTTTCCGACACGGGTAAACAGCTGGACAACGTGGTGCTGACGGTGGGCATGGTCGGGCCGTCCTCCCAGGCGGAGGCCGTTCAGAAATTCGTGCATGAAGCCATTGGAAGCCAGGACCCGAAAGGGTGGGATAACCAGCTGCATGACGAGCTTGGCGTTAATCTTACCTATGAGCATAAATGGCGCGGCATGTACCAGTTCTCCCCTTTCGGGCTTGGTCTGGACGCGACGCCTTCGGTCGGCGTGAACCTGGGTAACGTGAATACGGATGCATCGGCAGGCATGATGTTTCGCCTGGGTTATGATCTGCCCTCGGATTACGGGCCGCCGCGCATCCGCCCCAGCCTGCCGGGGTCTGATTTTTTTGTGCCTACCAAGGAACTGGGCGGATATCTGTTCGCCGGGTTTGAGGGGCGGGCCGTGGCGCGCAATATTTTTCTGGACGGGAATACATTTGAGGACAGCCACAGCGTGGATAAGGAAAACCTTATCGGCAGCGTTCAAGCGGGCATTGCCGTTACCTATGGCGATGCGCGGCTTTCCTATACGCATGTGTTTATGACCAAGGAATTCAAAACCCAGGATGAAGCCTCGCAATTTGGCGCGGTTACCCTGTCTTATCGGTTCTAAACCCACGGCCGGTTTTAAATTTATGGGATTTTTATGGAATTTTTATGCGGCGATGCATGTTATGCCGTGGTGTCTTTAGATTAAGGGAAGCTAGTTTCAACTATCAATTCAACCCCTTATAGAGAGTTTTGTTATGAAGAAGATCGCTACACTCGCCGTACTGGCCCTGTTCCCCCTGCTGGCTGCCTGCAACACCATGGCCGGCGCCGGTGAAGACATCCAAAAAGGTGGCCAAAAGCTGGAAAACAGCGCAGAAAAGCATAAGGACTACTAAAAATCGTTCATGATGCGCGATCGGCAAGCTATTCTGGCTTGCCGATTTGCTTTTTCAGACAGATGGTTTGAATATTTATGTACGCCACGCTGCGCGCGCCGCTCTCCGCCCCTAATCGCTATTTTGTGATTATCTTTCTGGTATCGTGCGCCATGCTGGCCGGGTTCACCTACACGTTATACCAGCAGTCCAAGGAGCGTGAGAAATACGACCAGCTCACCATCCAGAGCTATGAAAATATCCGGCTCTTCAAACATATACTTGAACTGACAATCGATATCGAAACAGGGCAGCGTGGTTACCTGCTGACCAAATCACGCGAGTTTCTTCAGCCCTATTATGCGGGACTGGCCAATATCGACCCCACTTTTGCGCTGGTGCGCAAGAAAATCCGCAGTCCCAAGCAGATTGCGCAGCTGGATGACACCATTCAGAAATCACGCGCGTGGCGGCTTTATGTCATTCGGCAGATTCAGGCATTCGAGAATTCCGCCAGCACCGGGCTTACCGTGGGCGACCTGCGGACCTCCAAAGACCTGATGGACGATGTCCGTCTGTCGGTGGATACATTTATCACCAGTGAGCGGGAACTTTTAAAAACCAGAACAGAAATATCCCGCCATAAGCAGAAGCAATATTTCCTCACGCTGTTTCTAGGCGCGTTATTGGCGGTTGGCGGGTTGCTGGTGGCCAATTTCATTATCATGGGACTGGTGGCAAGAAGCCGGAAAACGGATGAACAGCTGGCCCGCATTCTTGAGACCTACGGCCTGCTGCTGGAATCCCTCAAGGATGGGATTTATGATTTTTATCCCCTGAGCGGCACGATCCATTTTTCCAAAAGCTATTGCGAGCTGCTGGGCTATGCCAAGCATGAAATACCCGAGGATGTGGAGATGGTCCGCCGCATGGTGCACCCGGCGGACCTGCCCCGGGCGCTGGAAGTATTGGAAAAATACCAGCGCCACGAAATTACTGATTACTATGCTACGTTTCGCATGCGGCACAAGGACGGCAGCTGGCGATGGATTCTTTCTCGCGGGGTGGGAACATGGAATCAGCAGGACCAGATGACGCGCCTGATCGGCATCCATACCGACATCACCGAGCAGAAACAGCGCGAGGAGGCGTTGCGGCAGGTGAATGAGGAAATGGAGAGCTTTATTTACATTGCCTCCCACGATATGCGCGCGCCACTGGTGAACCTGAAAGGATTCGCCGGGGAAATCGGCACCGTGCTGGAAGAGGCGAAACCCCTTCTGGAACCCTGCATCACCACGCTCCCCAAAAAGGAGCAGGCCAAGCTGCAGCAGGCGTTTGAAGAGGATATACCGGAGGCGCTCACCTTCATCAAATCGGGCGTGGAGCGCATGGATTCGCTCACGAATGCCATTCTCGATCTTTCGCGCATCGGGCGGCGACAGGTGCGGCTGGAAAGCGTGGATACCCAGGCGCTTGTGCAGCGATGCCTGGACAGCCTCGCCTACGAACTCAGCCAGCGCGGCATCGACATGGACGTGGGGCCAATGCCCAATGTGGTGTCCGACCCCATCATCCTGGAACAGGTGTTCGGCAATATCATCGATAATGCCATCAAATATCTAGCCCCGGAACGCAAGGGGCGCATCCGCATCCATGGCCGCAATCTGCAGGATGAGGTGGAGTTTTGCGTTGAGGATAACGGACGAGGCATCGCGCTGGCCGACCATAAGAAAGTGTTCGACATCTTCCGGCGGGCCAGCAACAGCGGCGATGTGCGGGGCGTGGGCATGGGCATGGCCTATGTGAAAGCCTCCATACGCAAGCTTGGTGGCACCATCTGGTTTGATTCCACGCTTGGCAAAGGCACATGCTTTTATTTCACCATACCCGCCTGGGAAGATAAACGGGCCGAATTACATGCAATGGAGGACGCTGCATGATCGCCATCAGTGAACATATCGATATCGTCATGGTGGAGGATGACCCGGGCCATGCAAAGCTGATTGAAAAAAACCTGCGCAGGGCGGGCATCTCCAACCGGATGGTGCATTTCGAAAATGGACGCCAGGCGCTGGATTATTTCCAGAGCGACGGTTTCGACCGGGAAGGTCAGACACTGGTTCTGCTTGATCTCAACCTGCCGGAGGTGGACGGATATGAAGTGCTCCGTACCCTGAAATCCGACAAACGCACACAGGCCATTCCCGTCATCGTGCTGACCACGACGGATAACCCCAGGGAAATTGACCGCTGCTACGCCATGGGCTGTAATGTTTATATTACCAAGCCGGTGGAGTATGAGCAGTTTTCCGAGGCGATCCGGAAATTCGGCCTGATGCTTTCCATCGTTAAACTTCCAGGTGAACAATAAGAGTATCCTACCATGCAGCAAGACGAGCACCGTTTAACGCGCATCCTCTACATCGAAGATGATATGGGACTGGCGCGCCTGTTGCAGAAACGCATGAGCCGAGCCGGCTTCAGCATTGAACTGGCAAGCTCTGCGGAAGAAGGCGCGCAGAGGCTGCAGCAGCAGGATTATGACCTGATCCTGCTGGATTACCAGCTGCCGGGCATGAGTGGGCTGGAAATGCTGGAAAAATGCTCTGAATCCACCACATGCCCCATCATCATTCTCACCTCCACGGGTGATGAGCGCGTGGCCATCAAGGCGCTGGAGATGGGCGCGGCGGATTACGCGGTGAAAGACACGGGGCAGCTTTACCTCGAACTTCTGCCCGCCATCATGCAGGCCGCCTTTACCAAAGACCGGCTGATGAAAGAAAACGAAGTGCAGCGTAAAGAACTGAAAGCCGCAAAAGAGAAAGCCGAAAACGCCAACCGCGCCAAGAGCGACTTTCTGACCACCATGAGCCATGAGATCCGCACGCCCATGAACGCCGTGATGGGGCTTTCAGGCCTGCTGGCATCCACCCCTTTGAACGAGAAACAAAAGGAGATGGTGGATACGCTGCATTCCAGCGCGGAGCTTCTGCTCAAGCTCATCAATGACCTGCTGGACCTCAGCCGCATCGAATCAGGCCAGGTGGAACTGGATGTGCAGCCGTTCCATTTCGCTCCATTGCTCAAACAGGTGGAGGCGATGTTCAGCGGTGAAATGGCGCGCAAAGGGCTGCGCTGGCGCGCGCATAACCATACCGAGGGGATGGACTTCATAGGGGATTCAACCCGCATTCAGCAGATTGTCGTCAACCTGGTGGGCAATGCACTGAAATTCACCGATCAGGGAAGCATTGACGTAACGATTGCCTATCGCAACCTTTCATCCGACCTGTGCGAAGTGACCCTTAGCGTGAGAGATACGGGTATCGGCATCATGCCGGATAAGCTCGGCCAGATATTCGACAAGTTCGTTCAGGCCGACCAGAGCATCACCCGGAGGTTTGGCGGCTCCGGACTGGGGCTGGCCATCAGCCGCCAGCTTTGCCAGATGATGGGCGGCGACATACGGGTGGAAAGCGAAGCCGGAAAAGGCTCAACCTTCCATGCGGTGCTTCAGTTGCCTGTTTCCAAGCAATTATCCCTACCCCATTCGGAAAGCGCCGCCCCCTCCGCCCATGCACCCGCCCAGGGGCGCGTGCTGCTGGTGGAGGATTACGCGGCCAATGTGCTGGTGGCCACGCTGATGCTCGAGCATCTGGGCTATACGGTGGATGCAGTGGAATCCGGCCAACTGGCGGTGGAGCGCGTGCATCGCAGCGCCAGCCCGTATGAGGCCATTCTGATGGATGTGCAGATGAACGGCATGGACGGTTATGAAACCACGCGTCAGGTGCGCCAGATTGAACAGGAGCGCGGCTTTCGTCATGCCATCATCGGCGTAACGGCGCATGCGCTTGCAGGAGACCGCGAACGCTGCCTGGATGCCGGGATGGATGATTACATCACCAAGCCCATTCACCCCGAGGTTCTGGCCAAAACCATGGCCAAACTCAAAAAGGCGGCATAATCCGGCGGCTTTATACAGGGTTTATACGTACAATAAACAGCACGCATGGCGTCCTGATGTAATGTGATTTATGGTAAGCGCATAAGAAAAACATTTTGGAGAATACCAATGAATTCGCCTTCTACTAACAACTCACTCGGCAAATTGCTGCTGGCCCTGGTCGTTATTGCGATTATCGGTTTCCTCGGCTTTGCCATTCTGACCATGCCGGACAACCGCACGACCGGTGAACGAATCGGCGATGCCGTGGATGCACTGCCACAAGGCGTTGGCAAAGCAGCCGAACAGCTTGAAGACCGCACGCCCGGTGAAAAACTGGGTGATGCTGTGGAAGATGCCGGTGAAAAAATCAAAGATAACACCCAGAATTAAATCTACTTCTTCTATGTGCCTGCCGGTGCTATGCATCGGCAGGCTTCCTTTCTTAAACAACAAGATGCCCGATGGACAAAACAAAACCCCCTGCTGATCCTGTATCAACCCCGTCCATCAAGGGGGCAGAATGGGGTATTGAAGGCGGGCGCGAACAAATGCACCGGCAGATGCTTTCATCTGTTTCCCACGATTTGAAAACCCCTTTGGCGGCCATCATCGGCTCGCTGGAAATACATGAGCGCATGCGAAGCATGCTTACGCCGGAAAAGGCGCAAACCCTGCTGGAAACCGCGCTTAAGGAAGCCTATAGACTGGATGGTTTTATCACCAATATTCTGGATATGGCCAAGCTTGAGAATGGCATGGTCAAGGTGCGGCACGAGACCTGCCATGTTCATGCCCTGCTGCAGGATTGCATCGAAAAATCCGGCCATCGCTTCAAGAACATGCGCATTACCGTTGAGCCGATCATACCGGAAATCGTGCTGGAAACCGACAACGCCCTACTCTGCAGAGCTATCTCGCTTCTACTGGATAATGCCTTGAAATACAGCCCGGAAGGCCGCGGAGATATTCGCATCAGCGCCCTGCGCGACGACTCGAATGTGACAATTGTCATCCATGATAACGGCCCTGGAATACCCGAGGAAAAAATAGAGGAAATATTTTCCAAATATACCCGCCTGGGCCGGGGCGATCATCAGAATGCCGGCACCGGGCTGGGGCTGCCCATCGCACGGGCCATCGTCCATCTTCTTGGGGGCGATATCCATGCGGCCAACCATGGAGAGGGCGGCGCAGTTTTCCGGTTGCATCTGCCTCTCCGCTGAGGGTGAATGCTGACCATTGGGCATAAAAAAGGGGCGCTGGCGCCCCTTTTTCAATTATGCTGCTTGCTTAAACCGGTGGATTCACGCGGCGGCCGGATACCAGACCATAAATAAGGCTGGCAAGAAACAGCACCACAAACACCACAGCCAGGAATTTGGCGATCTCAACAAAGGTGCCCGCCAGGCCGCCGAAACCGAAAATGGTCGCCACAACGGCCAGCAGGAAAAAGGTAATGACCCAATTTAACATAAAAATCTCCGTTCTTCTGATGGTAATTTTGGTTCATTTTATGGATTAAGCATGGCGCATCGCCCCTCAAAATTCAGCATTGGGAAGATACCGAATGCATAAAAACGGGATAAATCCTGCGTTTTTTGAACAAAACCCAGGTCAATAATTTGAAATTTATGCGTTTTTTATATCGCTTCCGGCGCCACCTATTCTTTTTTTATGCCGTTTGCGTTTAGTTAAAAAGGACCATTGGCGATACATATCAGAGAGAACACGATGAAAAGCGTATTAATGTGGCTGATCGGGATTCCTATTCCCATCATCATTCTATATAATATTTTATATTAACCAAGGGTTTGAGGACCATCATGCTCGAGAAGAAAAACACCATCCTCATTATTGATGATGAACCGCAGATCCGTAAGATGCTGAATATTTTCCTGGATGCATCGGATTTTAAAATTGAGGAAAGCGAATCCGCCAAACAGGGCATGCGCATGATCGCGTCCCTGAAGCCCGACCTGGTGCTGCTTGACCTCGGCCTGCCCGACATGGACGGCAAGGACGTGATTAAAGGGGTGCGCGAATGGTCGCAGGTGCCGATCGTGGTGCTGTCGGTCCGCGCGGCGGATGACGAGGTTGCCACAGCGCTGAACATGGGCGCCGACGATTATGTCATCAAGCCATTCAACCCGGATGTGCTGATGGCGCGCATTCATGCCAACCTGCGCAAAGCGGCCGTGCGTGAAGTGGGTGAGCCGGATATCGTCAACGGGCCCGTGCGCATGAATCTTGTCCGCCACGAAGTATTTATTCATGATGAGAAGATCGCATTCACGCCCAAGGAATATGAACTGCTGCGGCACTTCCTGGTGAACCGGGGAAAAATGCTTACGCACAAGCAGATCCTCAAGGATGTTTGGGGGCCTGCGCATGCGGAGAACACCCAGTATCTGCGCGTGTATGTGGGCCAGCTGCGTGAAAAGCTGGCCGCCAATAACGGCGCGCCGGAACTGATTGTTACCGAGCCCGGCATCGGTTACCGCATGGAAATGTCGGATGACGGGGTGAGCAAGGAAGCCGCGTAATCCATTTTTTTCGACCGGACGGATTAAGCCGCATGTTCGCATGCGGCTTTTTTCTTAGGCGGCAAGCCATTAAGAGCCTGCTGATTTAGCGGGTTTTTATGCAATGCGGGCGCTTACCATGCTGATGATTGATATGGGCGAGCTTACGCTCGTTTCACACGATCCAAAACAGGAGAAGCAATCATGCTTATTAAACCCATTACTGCATCCATGGCAGCGTTATTGCTGCTTTCCGCATGCGGCCAAACCACGGGCGACCGTGCCCTCAGCGGGGCCGGGCTTGGCGCAGGCGTTGGCGCGGTTGGCAGCGCCGTGACTGGTGGCAGCGCCCTGACCGGGGCCGTTGTCGGCGGCGCCGTTGGCGCAGCAGCCGGTGCGCTCACCAACGAACGCGACGTTAACCTGGGCCGTCCCATCTGGCGTTAAGCCAGGCGGGCCAGCCCATGACTGTTTTATAACCTAGAAAGGACTATCCAATGAAAGCCGTTACCACCATTTCCCTTGCCGCACTGATGTTTGCCGTGGCTAGCCCGGCCATTGCAGCCGACAAGGAAACCTACAAGGCTGAAACCAGCATCGAAAAAGATGCAAAAGGCAATTACGAGAAAAAAGTGACCGAAAAATCCACCGATGCCATGGGCACGGACGTGAAAAACGAAGCCAAAACCGAAGTGGACGTGGACCGCGACGGCAGCAAGGAAGTGACGGTCAAAACGAAATCGGTCAAGGATCCGAAAGGGCTGATGAACAAGTCCACCGTGGAAACCGAAACCCACGTGAAACAGGACGAGCACGGCAACAATACCGAAACCACCCAGAAGAAAAAAGTGGATGGCAAGGTGGTGCTTGACCGCTCCACATCCAAAGAATAACCTGATCTCAGGTTGTTGAACCCAGAAAGCCCGCCCCCATTGGGGCGGGCTTTTTTGTTTCTTTCATATGTTTGCCATATTCGTCGGCTATTTCACGGTTTTCAAAAAAGGCCGGTGGATATGGATATTACGAATTTTCCTGGAGAGTTCCGTGAGCGGGAATTGATCAGAAGCTGCCTGAAAGCCTCCATGGATGTGCTGTTTCAGGATGCCTCCGCCATCATTCATGCGTATCTGCCGCCTGATTCGGTGATGTCGGCCTTATCCTTGCTTCATATGCGCTGCCATACCTTGCTGGATGCCCGCGCCCGATACCATGAGAGCGAAGCGGTGCACCAGCCCGCCCGGCTCGCACGTTTATATGAAGACACGCAACGGGAACTGAATGCATGGTACAAAGCGGTTGAAGCAAGCGGCTTAAAAGGGGATCATGGGCCGTTTCTGGCACGTTTCGGCACCGCCATGCAGCAGTTGGTTTGCCATGCAGTGACGGGTGAAGAAGCGCTTTATCTGCACGCGGTTGCAACGGGCCTTTTCAGCAATCCAGTGGACTATGACACACCGGATGAAGAGGCCGTTCTCAATGTTACCCACCATGCGCCCCTTCAGGACGGCCTGATGGGCAGCCCGCGCATTATGCGCCCTTTCCTGGAACTGAGCGAGCATGAGAGCATTGCAGCTAATATGTATCGTTACGGCTCAATTTTTACCCCTTAAGTCCTGGTAATGGCGGATTTGCGCCATATGGGGCAAGCCTTTCTTTTGTCATGGATTTTTCACAAGGAATGACTATGTTCTGTTCCGGAAACGGAACTGGTGTGATTATGACTCGTGCTTTCAGCAATTTGGAACGTGATTATTTCATCATGCGGGATGAAACCCTGCGTGACGGAAACCAGGGCGAAGCACCGCGCACCGCGGCCATGGGCATTCGGCATATTCAGCAGACACAGCACTGGTATGACATGATGTGCCTGGGCTGGATCTATAGCAGCCCAGTGGATGAGGCGATGGCGGATTACATCCGCAGCCATAACGATATGATGGCGCTGGCGCCTAAATTCTGGGTTTACACCTTATTGCAGCGGTCCGAAACGCTGGACCCCAACAGCCCTTTTACCCGCATGCTGAAGGATATCAGCGCTGGCACGCAGCCGTTCCACACGGTTAATGTGCTGAGTAAGGCGCGGGTGGAAGACCTGCACTATCTCGGCATGGATGAAGATGAAAGTATCGCCAGCCTGGAGCGGACCTTCCGCATGATTCGCGAAGCCAATGCGGATATGCATATGGAAATTGCCATGGAGCATCTGCTGAGTTCCTGGATCGAAGGCCGGGAGGAGGGTTCGCCCAACCATGCGCATATCGTGCGTACGCTGGTGCGGGCATTGGAAATGGGTATCGACCGCATTACCGTGCCGGACACGGACGGGGCGGTGACACCCGACCAGCTCGGCGATATTCTACGCGAGCTGGAAGCGGCGATTGCGGGTGAACTGCAAGCGCGCTACCCGGATGAAGAGACGTGGCCCGGATTTTCCGCCCGTATGTTCAATATCCACACGCATGAAGACCTGGGCATGGGCGGGGGCAATATGATGGTGGCCTATCAGGCGGGTGCGGGCAGTTTTGACTGCACCGTTGGCCCTATCGGCGAACGGCGCGGGAATGTGCAACTTGCCCAGGCAGCCGCGACGCTTGGCAGCCGGGAGGATATTCGCTGCGGCTTCGACAAGGGCCAGGTGCAGGAGATGATCCGGTATCAAAAGGATTTTGAAGCACGCCTGGGTGTACGCCAGGAGGAAAAGGTTATCGGTAATGAAGCGGCTTATGTGGGCACGGGAGGGATGCACGGCGCACGGGTAATGGCCGCGTTCGATGAATTCATGAAACAGGACGGCTCCTATCAGGCCATGCTGGCGCAGATGGATTACGATGCGGCGTTCGACTGGTTTGCACGGCATTATGACCAGTCCTACAATACCGTGCCTTCCGGCATGATGGGGCAGCCGCTGCAGATGGCGCTGTCGCCCGTGGGCGGGGTTTCGAACGTTTATTTCATGCTGGCAGATATGGGGCTGCTGCTCGACCTGCGCAAGGAGCATGTGGAAGCCGCGCGCCATAAGGCGCAGGACGTGATTGAAACCGTGAAACAGGAGGAGCAGGCATTCGGCACGCATTACCGCGGCTGTAATAACGTGAACGCCATGCTGCTGGTGGCCGATAGATTCGGCCTGCGCAACCCCGATGCGACCCCGCTGGCGCTGAACATTGTGCAGGACGGTAATGAGCTGGGGCAGTTTTTGACGCATAGCAGCAACGGCACCTACCCGCTGACGCTGGGTGAAGGGTTTAACACACCGCCGCTTCACGTGACGCTTTATCATGGGCAAAAGGACGGTACCGCGCTTTATAATCTGGAAACCATCATTACCGGCCTTCAGGAATGGCACTATGCACCGGCGAATATCCAAGGAGTAATTCAGATTACGGATTGCCGCGTGGTGCCCATGGAGACAGGTGCCGTGATCGATATGGCGGATGGGGTGCACGGGGAACATCCCCGCTACAGCGTGCGTGCTCATTTCACTATGGATGGCGATAAGCATGTTTACCTGGCGACGGGGTGCGGCGACAATGTGCTAAACGCCACGCTGGATGCTGCCAGCCAGATCATGAATTACACTGCCTTTGCCCGCGGGCCGCAACAATTACCCGGTGATGTAGCCATTTCACGGCATGCTGCCCGCTTTGGCGCAGACCAGACACCACCTATCCAGCAATAGTTCCATGCCGCAGCCACGAGCCATGCCAAACGCGTTTGACGGTGAGGATTACCGCCGGATTGCCATGCATCGGGGGCTGGAAGCGGTGGCGCAGGTTTTGTATCGCGACGGAATGGCGCTTATCCATGAATTTGACGATGAATGTTCCCGCGAGGAACTGAAATGCCGGTTTCAGCAGGTGATGATACAAACGACCTACCTGCTCACCGCGCGCATGATGCCCGGAGCCGCCGAACTTGACTGGGATGAATGGCTAAACCGAATCGGCGCCGATAACACGCGGCTGGAACACTATCTGAATGAATGGAACGACACGGTGGCGGCATTGACCCTTACCGGAGACCAGCGCGCCTATTTAGCCAGCTTTGGCGACCGCATCGCCTGTGTGGGGCGCTTCGATGGCACCGATGTGGAAATGGAGGCGTTTTGCGATTTGGGGAATGAGCTTGAACCCTCTCCCTATCATGCCGAGGATTATGCCCTCATGGGGCTGAGCATGCCGATGAAACAGGAACGCGCCGAATCGCAGGGGCATTCATCCAGCAGTTCCGATATTCCCGGAGCGTTTGGCAATCCGGTTATCCTGTGCCCTATCTGGGACCTCAGCGAAGCGGAAAGCCTGGCGGCCACGCTGTTCCGCCATGGCGGGCCTTATGTTCCTTATTGATGGCGCCCGAAAAGGCGCGCATAAAAAAAGGGCAGCCACTGGGGCTGCCCTTCTTCGTACCGTAGAGGCTCTTAGTGAGCTTCAGCCGGAGCAGCTTCCGTAGCGGGAGCGGCTTCGGGGGTCGGGGCGACGTTCTCAGCAGCCGGAGCAGCCGGAGCGGGCTCAACAGCCGGAGCGGCATCGGTAGCCGGAGCGGCGTCAACCGGAGCAGCTTCAGCAGCGGCGGCGGCATCAGCAGCCGGGGCTTCAGCAGGAGCAGCAGCATCGGTGGCCGGAGCAGCTTCACCGGTGGCTTCCATCGGAGCTTCGCCGGTAGCGGCGGTCGTATCCGTGCCTTGCGGGGCTTTGTTGGAAAGGAACAGTGCACCGGCAACCAGAGCGGCCAGAATCACGATAACGATAATCACTTTATTGGACATGCGGTCCTCCTAGAAAGTTAAGTAACGAAGGGCTGGATGTCTATAGATAGAAGGATCTATATGTTGCGCCCCCCACCCTATCGCGGGGACTATAGACATAAATACGCGAATGCGTCTAGCCATAAATCATTACATATCGGTAAGGTTTTTTGTCTCGGCTTCGCATCTATCGGCAGCGGCGCTTACCCTGAAAGTTTACGCCTGAAACGGGCAAGTTAAAATTCCAGCCCCATGCTCTGATAATATTCGGGACGGTCTTTCCAGTCCTCTTTCACTTTCACGTGTAAAAACAAATGAGCCTTGCGGCCGAGCTGCGCGCCGATGGCCTCACGTGCGCTTTGTCCGATCTCTTTCAACTTGCTGCCGCCCTTGCCGAGGATGATGGCCTTATGGCTTTCGCGCTCCACCACAATCTGCTGATAGATTTTCACGCCGTTTCGGTTCTCTTCCCATTTTTCGGTTTCCACCGTCAGGCCGTAGGGGACTTCCTGCTGAAGCGCCATGAAGAGCTGCTCGCGCGTGAGTTCGGCGGCGAAGAGGCGTTCGTTGATATCCGTCAGCTGGTCGGCCGGGTAGAGCCAGGGGCCGGGCTTTGCCTGCGCGCAGAGATGCTGTTCCAGCTCCCTCACGCCGTCGCCTTCCAGCGCGGAGATCATGAAGACATGGTCGAACGCATGCAATGCGGCCAGCGCCGCCGTCAGCGGCAGAAGCTTTTCCTTGGCGACCTTGTCCACCTTGTTCAGCACCAGCGAGATGGGCGCCTTGTTGCCGCCCTGGCTGGCAAGCAGCTTCTGCGCCGTTTCCACCGCATTGGCGCGGGAGGCGTCCAGCAGCAGCAGCACGTGGTCGGCCTCTGCCACTCCGTTCAAGGCGGATTGCACCATTGCTTTTCCCAGCCGTTCGTTTGCATCGAACATGCCGGGTGTATCCACCAGCACCAATTGCGCCTTGCCGATGGTGCGGATGCCGCGCAGGGCGAAGCGCGTGGTCTGCGCCTTGGGCGAAACAATGGAAAGCTTGGCCTGCACCAGACGGTTGACCAGGGTGGATTTGCCCGCGTTGGGCGCGCCGAGCATGGCCACCACAAGGGAGGATTGGTTGTCGCTATTCGCCATGACGGCTTACCTTTTCAAATAATGTTTCCGCAGCACTTGCCCATGCGGCTTTCTTGGATTTGCCTTCGGCCTCAGCCGCGTCATGCCCGTTTACGCTGACGCGCACGCGGAAGATGGGCTGATGCGCGGTGCCGCTTTGTGCCACCACCTCGTAATGCGGCAAGGGCAGGCCCCTGCCCTGCGCCCATTCCTGAAGCGCGGTGCGTGCATCCTTGGGCGGGGTGACGATCTCACGCGCAAGGGGCGTCCACGCCCGCAGCACCAGCTGCCTGGCTGCTTCGTAGCCGCCATCGAGAAACACTGCTCCTATCACGGCTTCGCAGGCGTCTTCAATGGTGGTGGCGGTGGAACGGCCGCCGCGCGCTTCTTCCGCGCCGGAAAGACGGAGGGCTTTCGGCAGGTGCCAGGCGGTCGCCACTTTCACCAGCGTGGCGCGGGCCACCAGCAGGGCCTTGCGGCGCGCAAGCTCGCCTTCGCGCTCATCGGGGTAGAGATCAAACAGAAGATGCGCAACCACCAAGCCGAGCACCGCATCGCCCAAAAACTCCAGCCGCTCGAAATCATGCGCATGCTGGCGCGCTTCGCGGTGGCTCGGGTGTGTCAGGGCTGCCGAAAGCAGGCCTGTTTGTGTAAAGCGATAGCCTAAGGCGGATTCCAGTTCCTGAATGGAGGCGTGTTTCATGCTGGCCTGCCGGGTTGCATTCTACTGAATGGGTTTGAACAGCCGCTCCGTCCGCAGGGCGCTGAACCATTTCCACGGCTCCCAGATGCGGGCGGTGCCGTCGGTGGAGAAGAAAATCACCTCCGCCCGGCCGATAAGGTTGGCGATGGGGATGTAACCCACTTCCTCCAGCACGCGGCTGTCGACCGATTCGTCACGGTTATCGCCCATGCAGAAGATATGGCCTTCGGGCACGGTGTAGATGTCGGTATTGTCCAATGGCCCATTGGGATCGAGGTTGAGGATGGAATGCTCCACCTCGTGTCCGCCCTCGCCGGCGGGCAGCGTTTCGAGATATTGCGGGAC
Organism: bacterium; assembly: GCA_016124905.1. Taxonomy (NCBI): domain Bacteria; species bacterium. The sequence continues at coordinate 1,335 of WGMV01000032.1, read as the reverse complement.
GAAACGGCCGGGATTATCCGGCGATTTGTCCATGAAGTTCTTCATTTCCACTTCTTTCACCGCCGTGCCGTTGACCAGCAGATGGCCATCGAGCACCTGGATCTTATCCCCCGGCAGGCCGATGACGCGCTTGATGTAATCGATGCCGGGCTTGCTGGGCGGGCGGAAGACCACCACATCCCCCCGGTTCGGCATGGTGAGCCAGGCGCGGTCTTTGATGACGGGCGGGGCGAAGGGGAAGGAATAGCGGCTGTAGCCATAGCTGAATTTGGAGACCCAGATGTAATCCCCCACCAGCAGGGTGGGTTTCATGGAGCCGGAAGGAATATGGAAGGGTTCGTAAGCAAAACTGCGGAAGGTGAGCGCTATCAGCACTGCCCAGAAAATGGTTTTCACCGTTTCCCAGTCCTGTTTTCTTCTTTCGGCTTTGTCCATAGGGCTCTCGCTGGTTCAGAGCCGCCCTCATAGCATAGCATGGCGCGAGTTCCTAGGTTTGACTTTTACCACGGACGGACGCACAGTATTTAGAGGTTCATGGAGGACTGACATGGTTAAACCCACCATATCGACGAAAAGCAACGCCACGAACGAGGCCCCGCTTGAGGGGGCAAGAATCGACGATCTGGGCCGTTACCCCTCCGCCATACGGCTGCTGCACTGGCTGATGGCGCTGTTTATCATCTGCCTGCTGGCATCGGGGTTGCTGATGGATGAGCTGCCCAAAGAGGTCCGCGGGGATATCATGCCGCTGCATAAAAGCTTCGGCATTACCGTGCTGATGCTCTGGTTCGCCCGGATATGGCTGCGGCTGACGAAAGGCGTGCCGCCCTATCCCCCCAGCATGCCGGTTGCGGAGCGGCACATGGCCAAGGCGACGGTGTTCGCCTTTTATACCTTCATGATCGTGATGCCGCTTTCCGGCTGGCTGATGAGCAACAGCAAGGGCCGCGCGGTGGAGTGGTTCGGCGTGCCCATGCCGCAGCTGACGGGTGAAAGCGAGATCGTCAACAATCTCGCCCATATGGTGCATGAATGGGTGGGCTATGCGCTGCTGGCGCTGGTGCTGCTGCATGTGCTGGCGGTCATCAAGCATCATGTGAAGGATAAGCTGCCGATCATTCGGCGGATGGTCTGATTTATAGGGTTTGTTCCCTGCTCACGTTATTCGCAATGAAACAGCGCCGTGCGCGGCGCGCTGCTCACGTTGTTCGCAATGAAACAGCGCCGTGCGCGGCGCGCTCACGGCTGTGGCTTTAGGTTTCGTTTCCTGCTCACGTTGTTCGCAATGAAACAGCGCCGTGCGCGGCGCGCTCACGGCTGTGGCTTTAGGTTTCG
>WGMV01000031.1 GCA_016124905.1 bacterium | reverse complement strand
CTTGAGACCTACGATATTGCCGGCGGTGTGGCGCGTGAATATGACCAGAAATTCCTGAGCAGCCCGGGCCATCTGATGGAAGCCCTCAGCAGCCACAAGGTGACGCCGCGTCAGGTTGAACGTGTTATGGATGTGGTGACGAATGACCGCATCAAATCCTGGATGCCAGGCTTCAAGCAGCTTTACAACCCGCTGGAAAGCAACGGCGTGGCCGACGAAAAGGCCGGGACCGTGGATGCGGGCCTGGTGAATGAGCGCAAGCATGCATGGCAGCTGGCAAGCCTGATTTTGACCATGCGTGGCAGCGAACGCCGTGAGATGGCGAATGATCCGCCGCAGTTTGAATCCCTGACCAGCCTGTATCAGGCCATGGTCGGCAAAATGCTGAGTGATATTGTGGTGCAGCCTAAAGGCGGTGCCTTCCCTGCCGATGTGGATGAGCTGAATGCGGTGCTCAAGACCGTGTCCGACCAGCTTGACCCGGCATTTGGCCAACAGGCGCTGGCCGCTGCGATTCAGCGATTCCAGCATGGCGTGCCGCTGAGTGCGCTGGTGGGCGATAGCGGCAAGATGCCGATTAAGCATCTGCGTGCGATGGAGCAGCAAAACCGTGGCGTTAAGCTCGGGTTTGATAATGATTCCGCCGAGGTGGAGGTTTATTTCGCCACCGGCATAGGTGAAAAGCCCGAGGTGGTGGTGCCCGCGGATAAGGAACTGAACCCTGAACTGTTGCAGAGGATTGTGCTTCAGCAGGTCGGTATTCCGATGGACAGCAAGAAAGACCAGCCGCCGATTGCCGCCCAGCCTTCCGAGGCGGCGGTGGTGGACCCCAACCTGGTTGCCGCCATTATTCAGGCGATTGAACAGACCAAGCTCCAGCAGGCCGCGGCAGCCGATGCGCAAACCAAGGCCGGCGCGATTGAAGAAGGCGTGAATATCGCCGATGGGAGCACTCTGGATGCCGCCGCCCGGCAGCAGCAAATCGGCCAGGACGGCGTGACGCCAAACGGCCAGTAAATCGTTATAACAGCCCGGGCAGGCTGTTTTTCAACCCCGTTAGAATGAAATTCACCCCCAGCGCAGCCACAATCAGGCCCATGAGGCGCGTGGTGACGGCAATGCCGATGGTGCCGAGCCATTTTCGCAAGGGTTCGGCGGCCAGCAACACCGCGCAGATGGCGATGCTCGCCACAATGGAGGCCGCAATCAGCCACAATTTGCCCGGCAGCCCGGGGGCTTCGCTGCTATAGGTGATGAGAATGGAAAAAAGGCCCGGCCCGGCCAGCATCGGCAGGGCAAGCGGGGTGACGGCGAGCTCCGTTGTTTTACCGGTTTCTACTACGTCCGTATGGCCGCCCTGAAACATCTGAAGGGCCATCAACAGCACCAGCAGGCCGCCTGCGATGCGAAAATCGTCCAGGCTGAGGCCGAAGAAACGTAAGGCGGCCTCCCCGCCCAGGATGGAAAGGGTCAATACTCCCGCAACGGCTACACTGGCAATAAAGGCCATGCGGCGGGATTCGGCACTGCTGAGTTTCTGGGTGTAACCGAGGAATACCGGCACCACGCCAATAGGATCGGCGATTGCGAAAATATAGGTAACGACACCGACGAAATCATGCAGGTTCATGGCACATCCCCCTTTGCTTCATTGAGCAGGCAGATAGGCGGGGTTGCGTGGTTTTCAAGGGCCGTGCCCCTTAGTGCATGGCGATGATTTCGTCCATGGACACCTGGTTGCGCCCCGTGTTTTTGGCAATGTAGAGGCGCGTGTCGGCCAGTTTGTAGAGATGGGTGGAATCCACATCGCTCACATGGGCCGTATCGCCTACGCCGATGGACACCGTGACGCCGATGGGGGAATTGGCGCTGCCGAAATCCTCCTTGGCGATGGTGGAGCGTATGCGCTCGGCTACCCAGAAGGCGCCTTCGGTAGGGGTGTCGGGCAGGAAGACGCCAAACTCCTCGCCGCCAAGGCGGGCGGCCAGGTCGGTTTCGCGCAGGCATTCGCGAATGATGCGGGATACCTGACGGATGACATGATCGCCCACATCGTGGCCGAACTTGTCGTTCACTTTCTTGAAGTGATCGATGTCGATGATGAGGATGGAGAGCGTGCTGCCGTTGCGCTTGATGCGCTTCAGCTCGTTATCCAGCCGCTCGAAGAAGGCGCGGCGATTGCTGAGACCGGTCAGGGAATCCGTATTGGCCATGCGGGTGAGTTCTTCCTTGGCCTTTTCCTCCGCCGTGATGCGGTCGGAAATGTCGCGGAGTGAACCGACGGAGCCGATGATGTTGCCGTTCTGGTCGAACCAGGGGTAGGAAATATCGGATACCCAGATGAGGCGGCCATCCTTGGTTTTCATCAGGTAATCGGCCTGCCATTTATTGACATCGCCACGCTGGCGGCTTTCTTCCAGCTGGTTGAAGGACTGAACCTTGCGCATGCCCTCGGACACGATGCGGGTTTCACGGATAAGGGAACGGAAATTCAGCTGCTTCATCTCCTCGGTCGTGTAGCCCAGCAGGCGCAAGACGGAGGGGCTAATGTAATCGTAGCGCATGCCGTCGTAACGGAGGCGGTAAATCACATCGGTGGAATAGGAAGTTAGAAGCTCGATTTCAGATTTTAGTTCATTGATGCGGGAAACATATCCAATGAGTTGTTTGCCGCTTGCGAGCTTGTTTTTCGCCTTCATGCCAAAAAACCGGCTCAAGACACGCATTTCGCGTGATTTTCCTTGCTGGTTCGTGAACAGGCTCATGCGCCTACTCTCCTTTTGGCAATGTTTTTAACGCTGTTTTATTCGAGGCATTCCCTACAAAAGCACGGCTATATGTAGTATTCACGATTTGGTTGATAACATGATTTTGTTTTTCATGCAACCGTGCTATATACCATTCCTAGATGTGAAAACTGGGGATAAGTTCCCCTGCCCTTGGGATTACAGGAACTGAGCGATTGAAGGTTTTACCTTATGAATCAAGAACAATCGATTGATTATAAAAAATTTATTTATGATGTTCCTGACTTCCCAAAGCCTGGGATTATCTTTCGGGACATCTCTCCCCTGTTGAAACTACATTTTGTGGATACGATCAAGGGGCTGTCGAATCTCTTCAGCGAGGATGAATGGCGTTCAATTGATGTAGTGGGCGGCGTGGAATCCCGCGGGTTTATTCTGGGCGCGGCGATGGCCTATCAACATGGCAAAGGGTTTGTGAAAATCCGCAAGAAAGGCAAGCTGCCGGGAGCCATTGTGGCGCGGGAATATAAGCTGGAATATGGCGAGGCGGCCCTGGAGATGCAGGAAGGCAGCGGGCGTATGCTGATTGTCGATGATGTGCTGGCCACGGGAAATACACTCTATGCGGCGGCGGATATCGCCGTGCGGGCGGGATATCAGGTGATGGGCATGGCCATTCTTATCAATCTGGCCTCTTTGAACGAGGTGAGCTGGAACCGGATTACTCCGCGTACGCTGGTGGAATACGCTTAACGCATTAACGTTTATTCAGCTTTTTTCTGGCATGATGGGGGCATGAAACATGTATCAGCCCTATTGCTTGCCCTTTTTATTTCCACCCCCTGCCTGGCGGCGGAGCCCTACCGCATGGTGGATGTGCCCGATGCGCCCAAGGGCGGCTACAAGGAATATGGCAATCGTATCTATATCGACCGTGGCTCGCTGGAGGCGTTGCATGACATGTCTCCCAAGCAGCGGAAAAAGACCATTGACCGCTGGGCGGCCGGGCGCACGGTGATGCCTCAGCAGGCCCGCGAGAACACGCAGGGCTCCGCCCCTGCCGTTTCCTCTCCTTATCACGATACCGGCCCCAAGCCGGTGGAAGCCAAGCCTTACCGGGTTGAGCCCATCAAACCCAAAGGCCCACAGGCGACCGACCGGCCACGGCTGGCGGATTATCCGCGCGGGGTTGCAAGTGTCAGCGCATTTGACGCCACGCGTGTAAACCGCAAGCTGCTGGAAGTGCAGAACCCGGACCAGTATGTGCGCCTGAATGCATTTGACCGCGCGCTTCAGGGCAATGTGTATGAGCGCATGGATAACAAGCAGGTGGACAGCACGATCCGCCCCTTCAGCGACAATAACCGCCGCAGCGCCATTTCCCGCTATAGCCGGGTGAAGGTGAATGCAGGCCGCCAGAATGAATTCAGCGACCTGGTGGAAGTGCCGAATGTGCGGATTGACAAAAGCCAGGTGCAGTATCAGGCTGTCGATCAATATAAGGACCCGAACACAGTCAATAAGCTGGGCTATATCCGGCAAGGTGTGGCCGCCAAAAAGCGCGTAAGCACCAAGGCCTTTGATGTGCCCATCACCAGCGCGGATGTGCGCTATGGCGACAAGGCCTTCAGCGGTGAACGCGAGATTGACGCATTCCGCCCGCAAATCACGCGGGACCGCACGCCGCGCGCCATGCTGGGCAACGTGACCAGCTACCAATATCGCGATAAGGACAATGACAAGAAGCTTGAGCGGTATGAGATTCTTGATCCGGAAACCTATACGCCGGTGGTGTCGCCCAATGTGGGTGTGAAGAAGCTCGACCAGGTAGACCGTTTGCAGGTGATCCCGGTGCGCAAGGCCCCTCGCCTGCGCGACAGGGATGGGAATATTCTGGAAAACCCGAATGCCTATCTGCCAGAAGAGGTGACATCCGGCGTGGGGAATGTGTACCCGCAGGATGAAACGGCAAACCAGACAATTTACGGCGCGCCGAGCGTGCCGGTGTTTACCGGCAGCACAACCAATTAATAACGCCCTTATCTTACGCTGCTTCGCTTGACGCGGCGAACTCCACCCCGATGGTTCCCTTATTGCCCTCCAGCGGCATGCTGGATGCCTGGGCGGATGGTTTGCCTTTGGTGTAGCCGGGCGCGTTGGCGGCGCTCAGCATGTCGGCCATCAGCTCTTCCAGCGCCTGCGGCGGGATACCCGGCGGCAGGTTTTCCACCTGAACGGCGGTGAGCGGGTATTTGACGGAGAGGTTCTTTTCCGCCTTCAGCTTGCGGATGGTGGCCAGCATGGCAACCACGTCATCGCCGGCGGCGATCAGCTCGGGACTGGCCAGGTTGAAGGCCTCCGGCCAGCTGCCGCGATGGTGGATGGAGCCGTGTTTCAGGTAATCCGCCGCATAAAGATGACTGAAAAGCTCGTCCGTCACGAAGGGGATGAAGGGCGAGAACAGCAGCAGGAACAGGCGTGTGCCGTGGCGCAGCGTAAGGGCCGCGCTTTTGCGGTTGTCGCTGTCTTCCTCGGCATAGATGCGGGCCTTGCAGAGTTCCAGGTAATTGTCGCACCAGTCCTTCCAGAAGCAATCTTCCACCTTCTGGCGGGCATCGGCATATTCGTATTCATCAAAGGCATTGGTGGCGGCCTTGATGGTCTCGGAGAGCTTGCCGAGCATCCAGCGGTCGGTGGCGTGGGTGATGCGGGAGATGTCCTCGGCCAGGGTTGCGTGATCCTCGGCTTTTTCAAAATGCATGGCGGCGAATTGCGCGGCGTTCCAGAGTTTGGTGACTAGGCGGCGGCCGGTTTTGACCGTGTCTTCGGTGTAGGCCGTATCCGCGCCGAGGCGGCTGGTGGAGGCCCAATAGCGGACGGCATCGGCCCCGTGCTGTTTCAGCAGGTCGGTTGGGTCGACGATGTTGCCCTTTGATTTGGACATTTTGCTTTTGTCGCTGGCGAGGCACCAGCCGGAGATCATGAGGTTCTTCCAGGGGGTGGTCTCCTCATGCAGGTGGGCTTTCACCAGCGTGTAGAAGGCCCAGGTGCGGATGATCTCGTGCGCCTGGGGGCGAAGATCGGCCGGGAAGAGTTTTTTATGGCGCTTGGCATCGACGCAGAGCTTATCGGTGATGCCTTTGCTGCTGATTTGCGGGGAGATGGAGCTGGTGGCCCAGGTGTCCATCACGTCGGGGTCGGCTTCCACCTCGTCGGCCTTGTAACCGCGCGGAAGCGTGATGAGCGGGTTGACCGGAAGGTCGTCCGGGTGGGCGTAGATGGGTTTGCCTTCCTCGCCGGGACGTTTGGAATACCAGACGGGGAAAGGCACGCCGAAGAAGCGCTGGCGGCTGATGCACCAGTCCCATTTCAGGCCGTCGATCCATTGCTCCATGCGGACGCTCATGAAGGTGGGATGCCAGCCGCATTCGCGGTTGCGCTGCTTGAGGGCTTCTTTTTTGTCCAACAGTTTTACGAACCATTGCGGCGTGGGCAGGAGTTCCAGCGTGGCGCCGCTGCGCTCGGCGATTTTCACGGAATGGGTGATGGGATCCTGCTTAATCAGCAGGCCGTATTCCTGCAGCTGGGCGATCATCAGCATGCGGGCATCGGTGGTTTTTTTGCCGTTCAGCATGTCGGCAAAACCTTTGAGGCGCACTTCGTGCGTGATGGATTTCCAGGCCTCGCCGGTGTCAGGGTGGGTTTTGCCGACATGTTCCAGGTTGCAGAGCTTGCCGTATTTGTTGAGGACGAGACGCATCGGCAGGTTGTGGGTTTTCCACCAGTGGATGTCGGTCTCGTCGCCGAAGGTGCAGCACATTACCAGGCCGGTGCCTTTGTCGGGCTGGACCATTTCATCCGCCAGGAAGGGAACCTTCACGCCAAAAAGCGGGGTGACGGCGGTTTTGCCTTCGAGGTGTTTGTAGCGCTCGTCCTCCGGATGGTAGAAGACGGCGACGCAGGCGGCCAGCAATTCCGGGCGCGTGGTGGCAATGGTGACTTCCTCGCGCATATTGTTGGGCTTGCGGATCTCGTCGATGAAGAAGGTGACGTGATTCATGTGGGAGGCTTCTTCCTTGTCCTCCACTTCGGCCTGGGCGATGGCGGTCTGGTCCACCGGGTCCCACAGCATGGGCTGCATGCGGCGCTCGACATGGCCTTTGCCGACGAGATCAAGGAAGGACATCTGGCTGAGCTTTACCACCTCGGGGTTGATGGTGTCGTATTGCTGGTTCCAGTCCACGCTCAGGCCGACGGCCTCAAACAGGCTGCGAAACTGCTTGAGGGAATCATCCACCACGCTTTGGCACAGGGCGATGAAGGCTTCCCTGCCCTGTTCCTTGATGACCTGGTGGGCTTTGACCTTTTTGGTTTTTTCCACCAGTCGCTCAGTGGGGAGGCCATTATCGTCGAAACCCATGGGGTAAAAGACGTTCTTGCCTTTCATGCGCTGGTAGCGCGCCACGAAATCCGCCTGGGTGTAGCTGAAGATATGGCCCATGTGCAGCACGCCGGAGACGGTGGGCGGGGGGGTGTCGATGACGTAGCTCTCGTCCCGGGTTGTGTTTTCATCCCACGCGTAGGTGTTGGCCTTGTTCCAGTTTTGCGCCTGGGAGGCTTCGATGTGTTTGGCGTCGTAGGCGGGGAGTTTCATAATTCCGTCACATGGGTAAATTAGGTTTTCAAAAAACGATTCATTACGCAAAGTAATGGGAAAAGCAAGGATTCGGGGAGTTTTAAATGGGTTTTGATAATAAAGAAGAGTTCACCGCAGCGGTCCGTTATGCCGAGCGCGTCAATGAATTGCTTGAGATATTGCACGGGCATTTTCCTACCAATTCGCCCGATCAATTGATGTTTCAGGCAAATATTGAGCCCGACGGGGATAGTAGACGTGGAGGCGTGGGGTTCCGTAATTTCGGCGCAACACCAGAAGACGCCAAGGCTTTTGGCGAAATTATCGTTTGCGTGAATAATGAAAATTTCCCCGGTATCAATAGCTTCAGCCCCTTACAATTGCAGGCGATGCGCGCCAACCTGGAGAATGCATTGCTGCCCCTTTTCAAAGGGAATGGCGATGGCCAAGCCGTGCATGTAGCCGTTATGCCTTCTTTTGCGGATGAGGGAATGCGTCAATGCGGCATAACGCTTTTCATTAACACCCGCTTTCTGAATGATGGAATCGTGAATGCATTCGACCAGTTGCCCAGGCTGATCGATACTTCCATCCAGGGTGAGTTATTTGATGATTATGGACTGCCACCCATGCATTTTTCTGCCGTTGAATTTCCCCATTATCATTTAAATAATATGGATGAACTGGTATTGAAGGCCGTGGATGTGGAAAACGAGCTGGGCAAATATTCGCAGCATCAGGCAGCGGACGTGTTGGTTGCCAATGAAGCGGATATATGGGGCAATGCATTGGGCGATGTTAATTTGGATGATTTCTAGGGTTTATGATCAGCATTGAACATTCGGTCTGGAATCGTACGACCATGAGCAGCCTCATGGATTTTCTTGGCGCGACCGGGAAGTTCATGCATGGGATTTCGGATGCGGATGCGCATTTTTACCGTGCCAACCTCACGGCCATGTGGAACTTGTGGGTGGAGCAGCTTGGCTGCCCAGCCGACCAAGTGATAAAAGCGATTCAGAATATTGAACAAGCCGTGCTCAACAGCAGCTCCGATAAGTTTGAAATCCGCCAGGGCGGTTACTGGCTGACGCTGGATGAAGGCCTGATTCGAAGCAGCATGCAACTGCTTGAACAGGTTTATGGCCCATCCACCATCAGGTAAGGCTTTCCCTAGGGCGCTGGGTGCGTTATAGGCAATCCTGCCTGCGGATGTGGCGAAATGGTAGACGCACCAGGTTTAGGTTCTGGCGCCGAGAGGCGTGGAGGTTCAAGTCCTCTCATCCGCACCATTTGATCATGGACCCTGACATGAAAAAGCTCGTCGGCCTTGTTTTTCTTGGTGTATGGGCGATGTGCATATGGCTGTATTTGACCCGCCCCGATTTTTCAGAAATCAAACTTCAGGACGGCGATCTGGTTTTTCAAACATCCACCAGTAATCAATCCCTGGCTATTTTAACCGCAACCGCGAGCCTATACACCCATATGGGCATTGTGCGCGCTGGACATAATGGATTTGTGGTTCTGGAAGCGGCCGGAACAGTTCGGGAAACACCGTTAAAGGATTGGGCCAGGCGAGGCGTTATGCAACGTATTGCCGTTTACAGACATCCCAATATGCCAAAAGAAACCGCTGAAACCATTCTGGTGACAGCGGGAAGTTACAAAGGGAAGCCATACGACCCATTCTTTTCATTTAAGAACGACGCCATTTATTGCAGCGAGCTTCCCTATCTTGCCTATAAGCAGGCAGGCATGGCGATTGGTAAAGTACAGCGCTTATCCGAACTTCATTTCGATAATATGCTTGTACGCCAACTTATCAAGAAGCGCTGGAAACGCCATGAGGAATGCTTGACCAGGCATTTCGGCCTCAAGGAATGTTATGATTATCTGTTGAGTCAGGAGCTCATCACGCCCGACAGCATTGCAAAGGATGCCAGCCTGGTAAAAGTCTACTCCAACTATCCTTTTTAACATGAGCGCATTTTCGCTGCAGTGCACACTCCGCCTTTCTTTCAGCAATTCAGCATTATAAAAAATTCTTTTGCTTTCGGCGGTTTCCGGGAGTACTCAAGTGATTGTATCGGAAAAGAAATTATTGCGGCGCAGCATAAGCGCCGAGGTACAAGAAAACACAGGGAGCTTCCATGAGTGGGGTCGATGCGGCGTCCGCCAATCCGGTTATTTATCATGTTTACACATCCTCCTTTTATGACAGCAACAGTGATGGCACCGGTGACCTGAGAGGTATTCGCGAGAAGCTGGATTACATCAAAAGCCTGGGCGTGGATGCGATCTGGGTTTCGCCCTTTTACCCAAGCACACGGGACCCGAAGAATTCCGACGGCGGCTATGCGGTGAGCGACCATTGCGCGGTGGCGGACATATACGGCAATATGGACGATTTCGATGAACTGGTTCAGGCCGCCAGGGATATGGGCATTGAAATCTACGTGGATTTTGTGCTGTGCCATACGTCCGACGAGCATGAGTGGTTTCAGGCAAGCCGTGACCCGCACCACCCCGAGCATGAGCGCTACAAGGACCATTATGTGTGGTGGACGCCGCCGGAGGGGCAATCCGGCCCGCCGAACAACTGGCTTTCCTGTTTCGATGATCAATCCGCCTGGCAGTGGGACGATGTGCGCCAGGCCTATTATCTGCGGCATTTCGCCACCTCCCAGCCCGCGCTGAACCTCAACCGGGTGGAAGTGCAGAACGATGTGCTGGAGCAGATGAAATTCTGGGCGCAAAAGGGTGTGAACCTGCGCATCGATGCCATCCCTTTCGCCAATTATCATCCGGAACTTTATGATAACCCAGGTTATTACGGCGATGGGCGCAGCTGGGGCAGCCAGTATTTTCAGCACAGCATGTGCCAGCCGCAGACCAACGAGCTGGTGAAGCGCATCCGCGAGGAAGTGTGCGACGCTTACGGGGTGAAGGCGCTGGGCGAGGCCATCGCGGGGCGCGAGGGTGGAAATAATTCCATCTTCGTGGCCAGCGAATATCAAAAGGCCGGGCTACACATGGCCTATACCAACCTGCCGATCGGCACCATGTGGAAATACCCAACCGCCTATGATCTGCAAAGCATGGTGCTTCAGCTTCAGGAGCATTTGCCGGAAGGGTGCACGATCAATTTCGGCAACCATGATTTCATCCGCATGGCGAGCCGCCTGACGGCGCACGCGCCGCAGGAGCTGCATGACGAGATCATCAAACAGGTGCTGACCATCGGGCTGCACTTCATTCCGGGCAGCTTCTGCCTGTATAACGGCGATGAGCTGGGCCTGCCGCAATTTGACGATATTCCCGAATGGCGGCGCAAGGACTGGTCCGACAAAAAACGCCCACGGGATGGATGCCGGATTCCCTTTCCATGGCAAAAGGACACGGATGAGATCAGGAATGCCGGGTTTTCGACAGCCCCTGAGCCGGATCTTTATCTTCCCATACCGGATTCCTACCGCACGCGCGCCCGCTCCGTGGAGGAAACGGACCCCAGCTCGGTGCTGAACGTCACCCGTCGCTTGATCGCCGAGCGAAAGGCCAACCCTGCCCTGCAATATGGCGACATCACCTTTGTCGATTCCGGGCATCCGGATGTGGTGGCTGCCGTTCGGCGGGCGGATGGTCAGGAAGTGTTCCTGGCGTTTAATATGAGCGGGGTGCCGATCTCGCTGGATTTCAGCCATGTGCATGTGAATGGCGCGCCGGTGGGCCGCATGACGCTGCGCGCCTATGGCCGGGCCGACCGGGGGGTAAGAACGCCGGAGGAGGTGTCTCGCTTCGAGGGCGGCGACAGCGCCATTGAGCCAAGCCCGCCTATACCGGGGCACAAACGCGTGTTCGCCTGTGACATGATGTTCTGGGACCAGTTCCACCAGATAGATAATCTGGCGCATCTGAACGGCGCCATCCATAATGACGAGCTGCCGCGCAAGCGGCTGATCGACGGAACCCTGCACGAGGCCCTGAATTACGGCGGCGGCGAAGGCGCGCCCGGCGGTTCCACTTCCACCGTGATGTGGACCTTGAAGGAAATGCTGGGCGATGCCTGTGACGTCACCCTGCTCACCAGCCGTGCAAAGGACGATATTGGCGGGCGACTGAGTGCGTTCATGGAAAATGCCGACATTCGCCTGGTGCCGCAAAATAAGCGCTACTGGGGTGAAAGCAGCGCCATTTCCCATGTGATTGAGGATGGCAACGAGCCGCTGCGGGTGCTGACCTACACGGGCACGGCGCAGCAGGATATGTGGAATTACCTGCGCAGCACGCGCAACAGTTCCTATCACGATGTGGAGGACTGGATTGCCCAGTCCGACCTGGTGTATCTGCCTGCCTCGGTTGCGCAGAAATATGGCGTGATGCTGACCAACGCCATCCTGAAGGACCGTTATTTCCACCAGAAGGAGCTGGTGCTGGCGCTGCCGGTGAATGCCGAATTCGGCTATGACGATGTGAACCTGTTCCGCGGGCTGGTGGCCAGCGCCAATGTGGTGATCGGCTCTTACGACCAGTTTTGCCGGTTATACCAGCTGGAGGTGGACAGCCCGGCCTCGCAGGACGCCATCATCGAACGCATCCAGCTGGAATTCGCCAAGAACGTGCTGCAACGCGACGGCATGCCGCAGCACTGGAACGGCCAGGCCGCCGTGATGCTGCGTGAGAATGGCGATGCCGTTCTGGTGACCGCCAATGGTGTGGAAACCGTGCAGCAGCCACAGCCAAAAGCCGAAGGCAGCAGGCTTGGCTCCCTCCATGCGGCGATTGCGGGGTTCATGGCCGGTTACTGCGAGGATCTGTCGCATCTGGAATCCGTCAGGCTCGCATTGCAGATGCAGCGTATCAAGCACGAACAGAATGCACCGGAAGTGTTCCTTCACGAGCCGACGCAGGCGCTGAATACGGCGATTGCTTCGCTTGGGGACGAGCATCTGGCTGGTGCGTTTTCCGATATTCAGCACCGGGCGACGGAGCACCGAGCCAGCTGGGTTGCCTAAACAAGGCGTCAGGCAACGTGCTTTCTGGGGGCATCATCGCGCGATGTCGTGATGATGAGGTTTGGGATAAGGGTGTCGATCGGCTCCTGGGAGATCAGCCCCATGGCTTTTTCCCGGACAGCGTTCAGGCGATTGTAGATCGCCTCCCCGTCCACAGCATAGGCATTGCCGTCCAGAACCAGGCTGAGAGGGTTGGCAAACGTGTGCAGAGCCATACGCCTCACATCCTCATACGTGATGCGGTTGAGCAGATTCACTAAATTATCCGTCACTTCGAATTCGGGATTCTGCAGCAGGCATTTGGCTATGCGCGACATACCAAAACGCGCGCCATCCAGCCGCATGGCCTTGACGGTGGCTTCTTTCGTTTCATTGAACAGCCGCAGAAAACGCTCATCGGGTTCACGCAGGAAGGCTTCAAGCCCTTCCGCAATAATATTGGCAGCGTCCATAAAATATTCGCTTTCGACCTCTGTTCCAATGTAGAGGCCGCTACGCGTGTAATCTTCCTCTATGGACGCATTGATGTCGTAGCCAAGCCCATCCCCACGTAATTTTGAGCTCATCCACCCATCACGCCAGGCGGAAAGCATGTTTCCCAGCATAAAGAGGGCAGCCATGTTCTGCGTATCGCTGATGGCAACCGATGGGAAATAGAGCCGCAAGGAAAGCTGTTCTGCATTCGGATAGGGAAAGAGCACCCATCCGCCATCGGGGTTGTAGCGCTCGTCGCGCCATTGCGTGGAACCGGGCGGGATGAGGTGCATATGTTCCCGCACGGTTTCTAGCAATTCCATGTCCGGCTTGATGGAGCCGCTTAATGTCAGCACCATATTGCCTGCCCTGTAATGCTCATCCACATAGCGTTGCAGCTCTGGCAGGGTGATGTTGCTTACCGTGGCTGGCTGCCCGCCGACCAGCTTGTTGTGAGGAAAATTGGCGTAGATCAGCTCCATCAGTTTTTGCGCGGCCTGGTAGGAGGGTTTGTTGGCCTCACGCATTTCCTGCACGACGATAGCTTTTTGTTCCTCGAAAACATCCGGCGCGATGTCTTTGGCGGCGGCCATATGGGCCATTAGCTCCAGCGCATCGGGGAGTTCGTCGCGCAGGCATTCAATGGTGAAGATGGTGGTTTCCTGTCCTACCTGAAAAGGATTCTCGCGGTTGCCGAAGGCCGTGATGCGGGCCATGAGCTCCGGCTCCTGGGGGTATTGCTCGGTATGGGGAACAACATGCTCGGAAAGATGAGAGAGACCGTAGGTCGTTTTCTTTTTTTCCATGGCCTGACCGGAATGGATGTGAAGCCGCACCACCACCCCTTCTTTTCTGGAATCATATTCCGGGATGACGATCACGCGCATGCCGTTATCCAGATCGGCCACATGAATGTCGTTATCCGCCAGTACCTGTACCGTGCGCGCATTGAAACTGCGCGGCGCAAATGCCGTGTTGTTAAACATAAACCTGCCCTGTTTTTTTATTTGTATCGGCAGCGTAACAGCGATTGCCATTCCAATGCAAGCACTGCCTATAAGCCATTGAATCGCTGTTTTTAATCCTGCGCCTCATACATACCGGGTACGCGGCTGAAGGCAATTTTGTCGCCGCCGATTTTCTTTTTTACGTCTTCGTTCACGCCGAAGGTGATGGTGTTGCGGCCGAATTTGCGGTTGAGGGCGTCGACCGTCTGCATCACCTTGTTGCGTTTGGGCGCGGTGAAGAGGTCGTCCTGATGGTGCTGGGCGGCCACCAGGCCGTGCAGCACCACACCGGTGCGGTGCGGGCGGGTGTTTGGCGGGTGGAGGCGCCAGGCTTCTTCCAGCTGCCGGAGCAGGAAGGAGGTGTCCTGCGTTTCGTTGAAGCGAATCTGTTCGGCCCAATAGCCTGCATGATCCGCCAGTTTGACGTGGATGCTGAGGTTGCGGGCGTAGTAACCTTTGCTGCGAAGACGTTCGGCGGCTTTGGTGAGGAGGCCGCGGGTGATCTCGTAGGCATCCTTCCAGTTGCGCAGGTTGGGTTCCAGCACGTGCTGGTGGCCGATGGTGCTGGTGTTGGTATCCTGCGGCTCTATCTGCTCCCCATGCAGAAGCTGATGGAAACGCGCACCGCCAACATTGCCCCAGATGGCGCGAAGCTGCATGGAATCGCACGCATAAAGCTGGGTGATGGTGCCGATGCCGCATTTGTAGAGCCGACGCGCCATGCGCGGGCCGATGCCGGGAATGGCCTGAAGCGGCAGGTGCTCGATGGATTGGGGCAAGGATTCCTTAGTCAGCACCGTGAGACCATCGGGCTTTTGCATGTCCGACCCCAGCTTGGCCAGCAGGATGTTGGGGGCCAGCCCAACCGAGGATGTAAGGCACTCTCCGACCTGGGTAGTGATGGCTTTTTTGATTTTCTTTGCCAGGGCAATGGCATTTTCCAGTTCTTTTTCCGGGCCCATGAGGCGGCAGGCGACTTCGTCGATGGACATAATACGCTCCACCGGTATGCAGGTGTCGATCGCATCGAGGATGCGATGATGGTACTGAAGGTAGGTTTTCGGGCGGCTAAGGACGAAGCGCATGCCGGGGCACATGGCCCTCGCCTCTTTTACGCCGGTGCCGGTTTTGATGCCGTATCGCTTGGCTTCATAGCTGGCGGCGAGGATGGAGGTGTAGTCGGTCTCCACGGCGATGACGCCGACGGGCTTGCCGCGCAGTTCAGGGTTCTCCTGCTGTTCGCAGGAGGCGAAGAAACTATTGAGATCGAGCACTAGCCATTGGACCTGGGGCATATAAACAAAGCCCCCTCACCCCAGCCCTCTCCCACAAGGGGAGAGGGAGAGATTAAGCGGCTTCCACCTTGTGATAGATTTTGCTGCCGGTTTCGCGGAATTTTTCGGACATTTCTTTCATGCCTTCCTCTGCCTGTTGCTTGGCGGCGAAGTCACGCACCTGCTGGGTGATTTCCATGGAGCAGAATTTGGGGCCGCACATGGAGCAGAAATGGGCGACTTTCGCGCCTTCCGCCGGGAGGGTGGCGTCATGGTATTCCATCGCACGGGTGGGGTCGAGCGAGAGGTGGAACTGGTCGCGCCAGCGGAACTCGAAACGTGCGCGGGAGAGCGCATCGTCGCGGAGTTTGGCGGCGGGGTGGCCTTTGGCGAGATCGGCCGCGTGGGCGGCGATTTTGTAGGTGACGACGCCAACGCGCACGTCCTCGCGGTCAGGCAGGCCGAGATGTTCTTTTGGCGTGACGTAGCAGAGCATGGCGGTGCCGTACCAGCCGATCATGGCGGCGCCGATGCCGCTGGTGATGTGGTCGTAGCCGGGGGCGATGTCGGTGGTGAGCGGCCCGAGCGTGTAGAAGGGGGCCTCTTTGCAAAGCTCCAGCTGCTTGTCCATGTTCTCCTTGATCTGGTGCATGGGCACGTGGCCGGGGCCTTCGATCATCACCTGGCAATCGTGCTTCCAGGCGATATCGGTGAGCTCGCCCAGCGTTTCCAGCTCAGCGAACTGAGCCTGGTCGTTCGCATCGGCGATGGAGCCGGGGCGAAGGCCGTCACCGAGGGAGAAGGTGACGTCGTATTGTTTCATGATCTCGCAGATTTCCTCGAAATGGGTGTAGAGGAAATTCTCCTTATGGTGGGCCATGCACCATTTGGTGAGGATGGAGCCGCCGCGGGAAACGATGCCGGTGACGCGGTTAGCGGTCATGGGGATGTAGCGAAGCAATACGCCCGCATGGATGGTGAAGTAATCCACGCCCTGCTCGCATTGTTCGATGAGGGTATCGCGGTAGATTTCCCAGGTCAGGTCCTCGGCAATGCCGCCGACTTTCTCCAGCGCCTGATAGATGGGCACGGTGCCGATGGGCACGGAGGAGTTGCGGATGATCCATTCGCGGATGTTGTGGATGTTGCGGCCGGTGGAGAGGTCCATCACGTTATCCGCGCCCCAGCGGGTGGCCCAGATCATTTTCTCGATCTCGTCATCGACCGATGATGTGACGGCGGAATTGCCGATATTGGCGTTGATCTTGACCAGGAAGTTGCGGCCGATGATCATCGGCTCCACCTCGGGGTGGTTGATGTTGGCGGCGATGATGGCCCTGCCCGCGGCCACTTCGCTGCGCACGAATTCCGGCGTGATAAGGCCCGGGAGGTTGGCGCCGAAGCTCTCGCCGCCCTGGCTGGCTTTCATGGCGGCGGTGCGGCCTACATTCTCGCGCACGGCGATGTATTCCATCTCTTTCGTGATGATGCCCGCTTTGGCATAGGCCATCTGGCTGACATTCCTGCCGGGTTTGGCGCGGAGTTTGGTTTTGGGGACGTTGGGGAATTCCTCCACCAGTTTGCCGCTGGCGGCGTTCCAGTCCTTGAAGCCGTTATCCTCGGGTTTTACATCGCGGCCGGTATATTCCTCCACGTCGCCGCGGGCCTTGATCCATTCGCCGCGGATGTCGGCAACACCCTTGCGGGTGTCGATGGCGATGCTGGGGTCGGTATAGGGGCCGGAAGTGTCGTAGAGGCGGACGTTGGGTTCTTTGGCCTCGACACTCATCTGTACTTCGCGCATGGCCACGCGCATGCCAGAGGGGGTTTCCACGTAAATTTTCTTTGAGCCGGCGATGGGGCCGAGGGTCAGGGTGCCCGGCAGGTCGGCTTTCAGGTGGGTGAGTTTGGTGGAACTGGTCATGGCTGTAACCCTTCAGATTGGCTGGCCAGTGTAGCAAAACGCGGGGGGCTTACAAGCGTTAGAAGTCCAGAACGACTTTGTCGCGGGGTTTTTCCGAGATGAAGGCCATGGAGGCATCGTTTTCATCCTCAATCTGCATCAGCCAGTCATCCAGGGCTTCGACATCGATGGGCGTGGCATCCGGCTTCAATTCACCGAATACCGCGTATTCATGGTTCATTTCATCATCGCTGTCATGCGTCAATGTAACCAGTGCATTGTCCGGCTGCTGGCAGAACTGACGGTAATCCTCACTGGCCAGGAAGGCCTGAGCATCTTCTTTTTCCGAAAAAAAGGTGATGAGCCAGGCCACTACGCAGCACTCTTATTGCCGATGTTGCGGGCGGCGAGCATGTCGGCGAAGACTTTCTGGTTCTCCTCGCCCAGCGGCTTGAGGAAAACATTACCTAGGGCGACATAGCCGATGCGGTCATAGAATTTCGTGGCGTTCTCGTTGCCTTTGTAGGATTTGAGCAGCACCAGTTTGCAGCCGAGTTCCTCGGCGCGTTTTTCCAGCCAGTCCATCAGCATGCGACCGTAGTTTTTGCCGCGGTGTTCGGGCAGGACGATGAGGTTGTCGGGTTCCAGGAACTTGTCGCACCAGAACTGGTGGGCGAGCCAGTAGCCGACCAGAGCGGCGAGCTTGTTATCCTCAAACAGGCCGACGAGCACCTCCCCTTCATCGGTGACGATTTTCAGCAGGCGCTGGAAGGCTTCGTCCGTCATGTCGGGGTTGAGGGAATAGAGCAGCGGGTAGCAGGTTTGGGCTGCTTCTTCGTATGCTATTTCGCGGATGGTGATGGTGGCCATGATTGTATGTCGCCCTCGGAATAAAACCATATTGCGCAGGCTGGCGGCTGGGGCATGGCGGCAAGGAGGTTTTTGACCTGATCCTGTTTTGTTTTTTGGGGCGCGGCCAATACCAGCAAAGCGTCCTGCTTCAGGTCTTTTAGCGCGGTTTGCAGCCAAGGCAAGGAGGGATTTTCAGGGATTTTGGGGAGATGGATGGGGTGTGAGGTGGATTCGTTGAGGCGGTATTCTGCCTGGCCCTGCTCTTTGGTGAGGCGGCATTCAGCCATTTCGCCATGATGGGCGACATCCACTGTTTGGGCGATGATGTGGGCTTGCTCCAGCGCGGTCCAGTCCGCGGGAGTGATGTCGAAATGGAGGTTGGCGCTGCGGGCTTTCAGCAGGCGGGCGCATTCCCGCGTGATGTGGGAAGGTTCGTGCCAGTCGTAAAGCCAGTCGGAAAAGGGCATGGTTTGCTCGTCATTCCAGCGGAGGCTGGAATCCAGCCTTCTGTCGTACATGACAGGTTATTACGGATGAGAGATGGATTCCAGCTTTCGCTGGAATGACGGCTGTGGGGAGGTGTGGATCCTTCGCTGCGCTCAGGATGACAGGTTGGCTAAGCGCTGGACGCGCTAAGCAACCTGTCACATGTGGATTACCTGGCCGTAGGCATCCAGCACGGATTCGTGCATCATTTCCGACAGGGTTGGATGTGGGAAGATGGTGTGCATGAATTCGGCTTCAGTGGCTTCCAGCGTTTTGCCGAGGACGTAGCCCTGGATGAGTTCGGTGACTTCCGCGCCGATCATGTGGGCGCCGAGGAGTTCGCCGGTCTTGGTATCAAAGATGGTTTTCACCAGGCCTTCGGGCTCACCGAGGGCAATGGCCTTGCCGTTGCCCATAAAGGGGAAGCGGCCTACCTTGATGCTGAAGCCTTTTTCCTTGGCTTTGGCTTCCGTCAGGCCGACGCTTGCGACCTGCGGGTGGCAATAGGTGCAGCCGGGGATGTTTTCGCGTTTCATGGGGTGGACGTGTTTTTTGCCGGCGATTTTCTCGACGCAGATCACGCCTTCGTGGCTGGCTTTGTGGGCGAGCCATGGGGCACCGGCGACGTCGCCGATGGCATAGACACCTTGTTCGGCGGTTTCGAGCCATTCGTTGACGACAATGTTGCCTTTTTCGACCTTTACCTTGGTGTTCTCAAGGCCGATATTCTCGGTGTTGGCGGTGATGCCGACGGCCATGATGACGCGGTCGACGGTGATTTCTTCCGTCTTGCCGCCGGATTCCACGGTGGCGGTGACGTTGTTCGCGCCTTTCTTCAGGGCTTTGACGGTGGCACCGGTCTTGATGACCATGCCTTGTTTCTCGAAGGATTTGCGAGCGAGTTTGGAGATTTCCTCATCCTCCACCAGCATGACGCGGTCCATGACCTCGACCACGGTGACTTCGGCACCCAGGGTGCGGTAGAAGCTGGCGAATTCGATGCCGATGGCGCCGCTGCCGACGACGAGGAGTTTTTTGGGCATGACATCCGGCACCATGGCTTCGCGGTAGCTCCAGACGAGTTTGCCATCGCTTTCCAGCCCAGGCAATTGGCGGGCGCGGGCGCCGGTGGCGATGATGATGTGTTTGGCGGTGACTTCCTCGACCTTTTTGCCGTCCTTGGAGACCTCGATCTTGCCTTTGCCGGCCAGTTTGCCGAAGCCGTCCACCACGGTGACCTTGTTCTTTTTCATCAGGTGGCCGATGCCCTGCGTCAGCTGCTTGGAGACGGCGCGGGAGCGTTCGACGATCTTTTTTAGGTCAAAGCTGACATTCTCCACCTTGATACCGAAGGCATCGCCATGTTTGGCGAGGTGAAGCACCTCGGCGCTGCGCAGCAGGGCTTTGGTGGGGATGCAACCCCAGTTGAGGCAGATGCCGCCCATGTGTTCCTTCTCGATTACCACGGTTTTCAGGCCGAGCTGGGCAGCGCGGATGGCGGCAACGTAACCGCCGGGGCCGCCGCCGATGATGGCAATGTCGCAGGAGATGGGCATGGGTGTCCTCTTGTGTTTAGGCCCCCTCACCCCCACCCCCCCCCCGCAAGCGGGGGGGGGGGGAATAGAGGCCGGTTAATGGGTTAGGCCATCATGGCGAGTGGGTTTTCGAGGTAGCGCTTGAGCGCTTCGAGGAAGACGGCACCGACTGCGCCATCGACCACGCGGTGGTCGGATGAGAGGGTGATGGTGGCGACATGGGCCACGTGCATCTGGCCTTTTTTGGCGACCACACGCTCTTCCGTCGCGCCGACGGCGAGGATGCAGGCCTGTGGCGGGTTGATGATGGCGTTGAATTGCTTGATGCCATACATGCCGAGGTTGGAGATGGAGAAACCGCCGCCTTGGAATTCCTCCGGCTGGAGCTTGCCAGCGCGGGCGCGCTTGATGAGGTCTTTCAGCTCGTTGGAGAGGGTGGAGAGGCTCTTCTGGTCGGCATTGCGGACGATGGGGGTGATGAGGCCGCCATCGATGGCAACGGCTACGGAGACATCCACGTTGTTGAACTGGATGATCTTGTCGCCGCCCCAGGAGGCGTTGGCCTCCGGCACGTCGCGCAGGGCCTGGGCCGTGGCTTTCACGATCATGTCGTTGACGGAGATTTTGTAGGCGGGCTGGGCGTCCTTGTCCTTCAGGCTTGCTTCGGCAGCGGTATTGAGCTGTTTGCGGGCGTTCAGGAGACTATCCATCTCGATATCGACGGAGAGGTAGAAATGCGGGACGTTCTGTTTGGATTCCAGCAGGCGGGAGGCGATGACCTTGCGCATCATGGAAAGCGGGACATCGATGCTTTCGACCGGATTGCGGCCAACGAGGGAGGCGGCAGCGCCCTTGGCGGGTTTGCCGCCCTTAGCGGAGCCGGAGGCAATGGCTTCCTCGACATCGGCCTTGATGATGCGGCCATGTGGGCCCGTGCCCTGGACGTTGCCGAGGCTCACGCCGCCCTGCTCCGCCACACGTTTGGCGAGCGGGCTGGCGAAAACCTTTTCGCCTGATTTGGAGGTAGCAGGCGCAGCAGCCGGAGCGGATGCGGCAGCGGCGGGGGCTGTGTCTTTTTTGGCGGGTGCTGCGGCAGCGGGGCTGTTGCTGTTGGCGGCGTAGCCTTCCAGCGCTTTTTTGTCTTCACCGTCTTCCAGCAGCAGGGCGATGAGGTCGTTCACTTTCACGGCCTGGGCGCCGTCGGGCACCATGATCTTGCCGATGATGCCTTCGTCGACGGCTTCCACTTCCATGGTGGCTTTGTCGGTCTCGATTTCGGCAATGACCTGGCCGGATTTGATCTTGTCGCCTTCTTTCACGAGCCAGCGGGCCAGATTGCCCTCGGTCATGGTGGGGGACAGAGCAGGCATCAGGATTTCAATTGGCATCGTGAATCTCCCAGGATTTACTTATTGCGGTAGCACGCCTTGCGGACGGCTTCGATGATCTGTGGTGCTTTCGGCAGGGCCAGGGCTTCCAGGTTGGCGGCGTAGGGCAGCGGGATGTCGAGGCCGGCCACGCGGGTGACGGGAGCGTCGAGGTAATCGAACGCGTGTTCCATCATCACGGCGGCGAGTTCGGCGCCGATGCCGCTTTGGGCCCAGCCTTCTTCCACCGTCACCAGGCGGCTGGTCTTTTTGACGGATTCGATGACGGTTTCGGTATCCAGCGGGCGGATGGTGCGAAGGTCGATGACTTCCACGGAGATGCCGTCTTCTTTCTCCAGCACCTCGGCTGCCTGAAGGGCATGGCCAACGCCGATGGAGAAGGTGGCGATGGTAACATCCTTGCCTTCGCGGCGGATGCGGGCTTTGCCGATTTCGACGATGTGGTTGTCGTTTTCGGGTACCTCGAAACTCTGGCCGTAGAGAATCTCATTCTCGAGGAAGACAACCGGGTTTGGGTCACGGATGGCGGCTTTTAGCAGGCCTTTGGCGTCATCAGCGGAATAAGGAGCGAGAACTTTCAGGCCCGGCACATGGGCATACCAGCTGGCGTAGCACTGGGAGTGCTGCGCTCCCACGCGGGAGGCCGCGCCGTTGGGGCCGCGGAAGACGATGGGGCATTTCACCTGACCGCCGGACATGTAGAGCGTTTTGGCAGCGGAATTGATGATGTGGTCGATGGCCTGCATGGCGAAGTTGAAGGTCATGAACTCCACCACGGGCTTGAGGCCCATGAAAGCCGCGCCGACGCCGAGGCCCGCAAAGCCGTATTCGGTGATGGGGGTGTCGATGACGCGTTTGGCGCCGAATTCTTCCAGCAACCCTTGAGTCACTTTGTAAGCGCCCTGGTATTCGGCCACTTCCTCGCCCATGACGAAGATTTTGTTATCCTGGCGCATTTCCTCGGCCATGGCATCGCGCAGCGCTTCACGTACGGTTTGAACGGGCATGTTTGGTAGACTCCTTTAAGAGGCCCCCTCACCCTACCCCTCTCCCACTAGGGGAGAGGGAGCAAGGCAGGTGTTAGTTCGATAGGTACACATCGGTCCAGAGTTCGGATGCATCCGGCTCTGGCGCGGTTTTGGAAAATTCGGCGGCGTCGTTGACCTGTTTCTTGATGTCCTTATCAAGCGCGGTCAGCTGGTCCTCAGTGGCGAAACCGTTATCCATGAGCAGTTTTTTTACGTGCTCGATGGGGTCGTGCTTTTCTTTCATCGTTTCCACTTCGTCCTTGGTGCGGTATTTCGCGGGGTCGGACATGGAGTGGCCGCGGTAGCGGTAGGTTTTCATCTCAAGGATGACGGGGCCCTCACCTTTGCGGCATTTATCGGCGGCTTCTTTTACGGCGGCTTTGACGGCCAGCACGTCCATGCCGTCCACCTCTTTGCCTTCAATGCCGAAGCCCGCGCCGCGGTTGTAGAGCGCGGTGCCGGAGGCGGCGCGTTTGACGGCGGTGCCCATGGCGTAGCCGTTATTCTCGATGACGAAGATGACAGGGAGTTTCCAGAGGGCAGCCATGTTGAAGGCCTCATACACCTGGCCCTGGTTGGCACCGCCATCGCCGATGAAGGCCATGGTGACGTGGTCGTTCTCTTCATATTTGTGAGCGAAGGCCATGCCGACGCCAAGGGGGATCTGCGCGCCGACGATGCCGTGGCCGCCGAAGAAATTCTCGGGCACGTTGAACATGTGCATGGAGCCGCCCTTGCCCTTGGAGCAGCCGGTGGAGCGGCCGGTGAGTTCGGACATTACGGATTCCGGCGTCATGCCCCACATGAGACAATGGCCGTGGTCGCGGTAGCCGGTGATGCAGCCATCGCCCTTTTTGGTGGCGGCGCGGGCGCCGACAACCACGGCTTCCTGGCCGATATAAAGGTGGCAGAAGCCGCCGATCAGGCCCATGCCGTAGAGCTGGCCCGCTTTTTCCTCGAAACGGCGAATAAGGAGCATGTCCTTGTAATATTGAAGCAATTCTTCCGCGTTCAATTTAGAATTATGCCCTTGTTTGCCCATGTTCTGTTGCTCTGCCGCCATTGCTTTTGCCATGTATAGCCTCCGTTGAAGCGGAACCTTTGTAATCAATTCCTTAGAGGGTGCAAGGAAAAGTGGTTTGTGCAGCGCAGCAATTTGAGGCATTGCTAGGCTTGCATCAGGTCCGATAGGGGCCAGCGGGCGCGGGGTGTCAGCATGAGATCATCATGCCTGCCGGCCTTGTAATTCTGAAGGCCTGCCCAGGCGATCATGGCGGCATTGTCGGTACAGAGTTTCAATGGCGGCGCGGCGAGCTGCCACCCCAGCGCATCGCACTCCTGCAATAGGCGCATGCGGAGATACTGGTTGGCGGCAACCCCACCCGCGATGACGAGTTTGGAGATGCCATCGGTCTGTTCGGCGGCGTAACGGAAGCGCTGGGCGAGGCTTTCGCCGACGGTGTATTGGAAGGAGGCGCAGAGATCTGTGCAGTCTTTATCCGACAGTGGTTTACCTTGGTTCAGTTCCAGCGCCAGATTGCGCACGGCGGTTTTCAGGCCGGAGAAGGACATGTCGCAGCCCTTGCGGCCTTCCAGCGGCATGGGGAGCTTGAAGCGTTTGGGGTTGCCGGTTTGTGCGGCTTTTTCCACCGAGGGGCCACCGGGATATGGCAGGCCGAGCATCTTGGCACATTTGTCGAAGGCCTCGCCCACGGCATCGTCGAGTGTTTGGCCGAGCAGGCGGTATCGACCTATGCCGGTGACCTCCAGCCACTGACAATGACCGCCGGAGACGAGCAGCAGCAGGTATGGCGGTTCAAGGCCGTCCGACAGGCCGACGGTGAGCGCGTGGCCTTCCAGATGATTGACGCCGATAAGGGGTTTGTTCAGGCAGGCGGCAAGGGTTTTGGCCGTCATGACGCCGACAATGAGGCCGCCGATCAGGCCAGGGCCGGAGGTGACGGCGATGGCGTCGATCTCGTTCCAGGTGAGGTTGGCTTCGGCCAGACTGTCGGCGATCATGCCGTCGAGCCGATCCAGATGCGCGCGGGAGGCGAGCTCGGGCACCACGCCGCCATAGGCTTCGTGCTCCTGCTGGGACCAGAGCTGCTGGGCAAGGATTTCGCGTTCGTCGTTTACAATGGCAACGGCGGTTTCATCGCAACTGGTTTCAATGCCCAGAACCTTCATAGCGCCTAGCGAAGTGTTTCGGTTGGTGTTGCTTCTGACCATAGCGCTATCATTTATGTGTCGTTGCTCTGCGCGTTGCGCAACCGCTTCATGTGTCTTCGCTCTGCGCGTTGCGCAACCGCTACCGGCTTATTTCCATTCATGGTAAAGGTTGAGCTGTTTTTCTTTCAGCCACATCCACACCACACCGGCAGAAGCCGGGTCTTTCTCGTTAACCTTCTCAAAACAAAGCCACTCGCCCACCAGGGGAAGGCCGGGATATTTTTCAAGAAAATAGCCAAAGGGGCGGCGCATGTCGGCACAGGGCTTCAGGCCATCCTGATCCAATGGTTTGGCAGGGCCTTCCGCAATAAAAGAAATCCACAGGTCCTTCTTCACCCAGGATTCACCGCCGCCTTTCAGTTCCTTCACGCCTTCGGGGCGGATGCCGAAACGCTCTTTCAGAATCTGCTCGGCATCGATTTTGTCGGCATTTTTTGCCATGGCGGAAATGGACAGGCCGCCGCCGATCAGGATGAGGGCCAGCATGGCCATCAAGGCATAGCTGGTGGATTTCACCAGTAGATAAAGCACGCGACGCATCTGTCTCTCCCTTATTTCTTCAGATAGGTTTTCACCTGGCGGGATGCCGTGACCTTTTGTTTCTCAAAATAGGCCTCGTGGCAATCGTCAATCTCGTCCAGGTCGTAATAATAATTCACCATGATGCCCGCAGCCTGCTTAAAGCCCTTGGCGGAGACATCCGCCAGGCAGTTGATGCGTTCCAGCCGCGCGCCGTTGCTGAGGTGGAAATGGGCGACGGGATCCAGCGCGTAGCCTTTTTTGTTTTTGGCTTCGCACAAGTAATAGGCGCAAAGGGAAGTGAGCGCCTGTTGCAGCCATTCCTCCTGCCCTTTTTCGCGCTGGCCAGGTTCAGCCAGCATGGCTTGCAGGGTTTTCCAGGCATCCTTGCCAAGGCGGCGAAGGGCAGCGGGGGCGAGGATATCCTCCGGCTTGGGTTTGGGGGCGTCAGAAGCCAGCCATGCCATGAAGCCGGGCACGGGTGAGAGCGTAACAAAATGCTTGAGGTTCTTGAACTCGCTGGAGAGCTTGGCCACCACCCGCTTGATGAGAAAATTACCGAAGCTGATGCCGTTCAAACCCTTTTGCGTGTTGGAGATGGAGTAGAACACCGCCGTATCCGCCTCTTTGGGATTGCCGACGGGTTTGGACTCATCCAGCAATGTCTGCACATTGTCGGGGATGCCCTTTTCCAGCGCCACTTCGATGAAGATGAGCGGTTCATCGGGCATTTTGTGATGGAAGAAGGCAAAGCAGCGACGGTCGGAATCCAATCGGTTTTTCAGGTCCGCCCAGGATTCGATTTTATGGACGGCTTCGTATTCGATCAGTTTTTCAAGGATGGCGGCAGGTGAGCGCCAGTCGATCTGCACCATGTCGAGCAGGTCGACATCGAACCAGGAAGCGAGCAGGAGCTTGAGCTCCGTTTCCAGGCTTTTGCACTGGGGGCTTTCCTTGGTGAGCGGCACCAGGTCGTTGCGGAGGTCGACAAGGAACTTCATGCCGTTGGGCAGGCCGCTGAACTGACGGAGAATGCGGATGCGGCCGGAGATGAGCATCTCGCGCAGGCTGGTTTCCAGCTCGGCACGGGTGGCATCCTCGGTGGCGTCCAGGTAGCGTTTGCACCATTCTGAGACCTTGGCGTGGGGCACGTCAAAACGCTCTGCCAACAGGGTAAGAAAGCGCGTTCTGCCCTTGTCGGACAGGCGCAGGTACATCTCGCCCAGCTCGATGGTGCGGGCGCGGGAGGCCACCTCGCCGCCTTTGCCATCCAGGCAGCTGGCCATGAGTTTGACGATGCGTTCGGCATCGTCGCGCTTGAGATCAGGCGTGAGGGTGCCGAACATGGCATAGCGTGCCGAGGAAGCGGCATTCTGCCAGGCACGGAGCATGCCGATCACGGTTTTGTTTTTGAGTGCAGCCACCATCACCATTTATCCTTCATGATGCGTTGCTGGTCACGCTTCCACTCACGGTCCTTGATGCTGTCGCGCTTCTCGTGAAGTTGCTTGCCTTTGGCGACCCCGAGCAGGCATTTGGCCAGCCCCTTGTCGTTGAAATAAATCTTCAGCGGCACCAGGGTCATTCCTTTGGTGTTGCTGAAGCCTTGTAATTTATTCAGCTGTTTTTTGCTGACCAGCAGTTTGCGGTTGCGCTTGGGCTCGTGATTGTAGCGGTTGCCGCCCTCCCACTCCGCAATGGTGCTGTTGAAAAGCCAGAGCTCACCTTTGAACTCACCGGCATAGGATTCCTGAATATTGCACTGGCCGCGGCGGAGGGATTTAACCTCCGACCCGGTAAGGACCATGCCTGCCTCGATGGTTTCGAGCACGTCATACTCAAAGCGGGCCTTGCGGTTTTCCGACACCTGCCCGTGGCTGATATAACGGTTCGTTGGTTTGCTCTCTTTGGACATTTTCTTCTTATTCGATGATGCCGGCCTTTTTCATGGCCTCGTCCATCGCGCGGCGGGTGGCATCGCCGGGCGGGACGAGCGGCAGGCGCAGGTTCATGCCGCAGAAGCCGAGCTTATGGGCGGCGTATTTCACTGGACCTGGGTTGGTCTCTAAGAACATGGCCTGATGTAAAGGAGCAAGCTGATCCTGAATGGCGAGGCAGGCATTGATGTCGCCTTCAAACCAGGCGGCTTGCAGCGCGGCGCAGAGTTTGGGCGCCACATTGGAAGTAACCGAGATAACACCACGGCCGCCCTGGGCGTTGAAGGCCAGCGCGGTCATGTCCTCACCGGAAAGCTGGACGAATTCCGCCCCCACCAGCATGCGGAGCGTGCTGACGCGCGCCAGGTCGCCGGTGGCGTCCTTGAGCGCCACGATGCGCGGAAGCTCGGCCAGGCGGGCGATGAGCCCGTCGCTCATGTTGAGTACGGCGCGGCCGGGGATGTTATAGAGAATGAGCGGGATGTCGGTGGCATCGTGGATGGCCTTGAAGTGCTGGTACAGCCCCTCCTCGCTCGGCTTGTTATAATAAGGCGTGACCAGCATGGCGGCATCCACACCCGCATTCTGTGCGATCTGCGTGCGTTTGATGGCCTTGCCCGTGTGGTTGGAGCCGGTGCCGGCGATGACCTGCTGGCCGTGTTTTTTCTTATGGGCGACATCCACAGCACAGCGGATGAGCCAGAGTTGCTCCTCGGCATCCAGCGTGGGGGATTCCCCCGTGGTGCCGCAGGGCACCACCCCCTGAATGCCGGAATTGAACTGCCATTCGACGAATTTCTCGAAGCTGGCATGGTCCAGCGAGCCGTCGGATTTGAACGGGGTGATGAGTGCGGTGTAGACGCCTTGAAACATGATCCGGTCCCTATCTGCTCAGTTTTTCGATGGCCGTGGCCACGGTGATGTCTTTTTCGGTGATGCTGTTGCCCGCATCGTGCGTTTGCAGGGCGATTTCGCAATAGCCCCAGCCCAGTTTGGCATCCGGATGGTGCTGATGCTTCTCGGCAATATAGGATACCTGAAGCATGAAACCCATGGCCTCACGAAAATTTTTAAACGCGTAGCGTTTGTGCAGCACCTCCCCCTTGCCATCGGTATTGGGCGCACGCTGCCAGCCCGGCAGCGTGGCAAGACCGGCATCGATATCGGAAGCATTAAGCGCAGGGCTGCTCATGACAAAACCTGTTTTTCCTACGGATGGTTGGTTGCGAAAGCATGCTCCACCAGATATGGTGCAGGTCCGATTTCACAATGGTACGTATCTTGTCCAATATCGTCAGGTTGCAGCGCATGGCAAGCTTTTCCTCCCTGTGGAGGCTGCTGGCACTGATCATGATCATCCTGCTTTCCGCCGGGGCGGATGTTGCGCGCGCATCGGACGCAACGGTGATGAAGCAGTTTCTGGATGCCGCGCGGGCGAACCGATGGAGCGATGCGGCAGGCATCGCCCGCAGGCAAAGCGGCTATGTGAAGGAATTCATGTATTGGTATTACGTGCGCGACAGCAAGAGCGGCGCGCCGTTTGACGCGATCACCGAATTTCTTGGCAAAGACCCGGACTGGCCGGACCGCGATATGATCATCACCCGGGGCGAGCAGGCGCTGATGGGCAGCCATCCGCTGGAGACGCGCCTGAAATGGTTTGCCCATAACCCACCCAAAACGGCGCATGGCAAGATGCTGTACGCGCAGAGCCTGCTGGAGCAGAAAGGCGGCAAGGCGCGCGAGGCGCAGGACCTCATCCGCGAGGCGTGGCGTAGCGGGGAGCTGGACAGCAGCGACCAGAAACAGTTTTACAGTGAGTTCGGCAATATGCTGACCACGCAGGACCATATCGCCGCCGTGGACGGGCTGCTGTGGAACGACCGTTTCGACCAGGCGCAACGGCTGATGGAGATGGTGCCGGAAGAATATCAACGGCTGTTTACCGCGCGCATCAAACTGACGCAGGGCGGCGGGGGGCTGGAAACGGCCGTGCGCCGCGTGCCGCCCAAATTGCTGAACGACCCGGGCTTTCTCTATGCCCGCCTGGTGTGGCGCGACAAGCGCGGGATGGAAGAAGGCGTGAATGAATTGCTACGCATGGCCCCGACCAAGGTGCCCAAGCCGGAATTATGGTGGAAAATACGAAAAACGGCCATCTGGAACAAGATCGAGGAACGGCGGTATCAGGAGGCTTATGCCCTGCTGCGCAACCATGGGCAGGTGGACGGCGCCAGCCAGGCGGAAGCCGAGTGGTTCGCCGGGTGGCTGCAATATGCTTACCTGCGCAACCCGGGCGAGGCGTATAAGCATTTCTATAAAATCTACGACAAGGTGCAGTATCCGGTGAGCCTCTCTCGTGGGGCTTATTGGGCGGCACGGGCGGCGCAGAAGCATGGCAGCCTGGATATCGCCACGCGCTGGTACCAGGTGGCGGCGCAATATCCTTCCACCTTCTACGGGCAGATGGCGCTGGCGGCGCTTTCGCCCAACGCCACCAACAACCTACCGCCGCCCGCGCGGATTTCCAACGAGGATTACGACCGCTTCCGTAAGCGCCCGGTGGCGCGCGCGGCGCTGGTACTGATGGATGCGGACGAAGTGGTGCTGACCAAGCGATTCATGGATTACCTGATCGACAACGCCCGTTCGCCCGCCGAGCGCAGCCTGGCCGCCCAGCTTTCCACTGAAATGACGCCGCAGATGCAGGTGAAGGCCAGCAAGCAGGCCTTGCAAAATGGCAGTATTCTGCCGGAGCTGGGTTATCCCATCCCACCCATGCCCAAGCAGGTGTCGGGCGAGCGGGCGCTGGCGCTGGCCATCATGCGGCAGGAAAGCGAATTCAACAGCCGTGCGCTCAGCGGCGCAGATGCACGGGGGCTGATGCAGCTTTTGCCCTCCACCGCTGCCCATGAAGCCAAAAAGATGGGTATCGGCTTCAACAAAGACCGGCTGTATGAGCCGGAATACAATATCATGGTCGGCTCCTATTTCCTCAACCACCTGGTGGAGAATTACGGCGGATCTTACATCCTGGCCATTGCCGCCTATAATGCCGGGCCGGGCCGCGTGAGCCGCTGGCTGAAAGAATTCGGCGACCCGCGCAAGGGGGAGATCGAACCGCTGCTGTGGATTGAGCGGATTCCCATCACGGAAACGCGCAATTATGTGCACCGGGTGATGGAGAACCTCATCATGTATCGCCACCGGCTGAACAAGTACCGGCCGCTGCCGGTGACGCTGCCGCAGGATTTGGAGCGGTAATTCTCAATAAACAGGCTATTGCCTTGCCGGTGCTAATCCGCCGGGCTGGCGATACGGCCATTATCAATAATAATAGCGATTGCTCTGGTCGTTGGTGGGGTCCATCAGCAGCATGTATTCCGTGTCGTTATCGCGCACGGTGGCGTTGTTATATTGCTGCGCGGGGACATATTGCGGAGGGTGGTATTTGTATTTCTGCGGCCTGTCCATGCAGGCGACGAGAACCAGGCATAGGGCACAGGCTAACAGGTGGCCACGCATGTTCATCCTCCGGTTTTTGCAGGATGACAGGATAGGCGTTTTATGCCGATTGTCCAGTTTCATGGACGAAGTTTTTAATAGCCTGCAGGCTGCCGGCATCCCACAGGCTGGGAGCATGCCCCGCCCCCGGCACGGTGTGCGTGCGGGTGACGGCGCCGGGACGGGCCGTTTTCATGATTTCTATGGTGCCAGGGAGCAGCAGGTCGGAATATTCCCCGTGTATGATGAGCACCGGACAGGTCAGCTGGTTATAAAATGCCGTGAGATCAATCGGCGTGCCGGCCTCCATGCCGCTGAACGCCTGCTTGAAGCAATCGGCAATGGCCAGATCATAGGCCAGGCTGTAGCGGGAGCCATCCGACAAAGGAGCCGGAAGCCCGGTGATGGAATGGCGGAGGAAATGTTCCGTGGCTTGTTCGTCCGGCAGGGCCCAGGTGGCGAGGTTGAGCCGCACGACGCGCTCGGCCTGTTCGCGTGTCTGGTGAAAATGCCCTTCCCCCACATAGGTGTTGATGCGTTTCAGCCCGCCGTAATCCACCTGGCTGCCGACATCATTGAGGATAAGCCATTGGAGTTTTTCTTTCACTACGGGGCCCAGCGCCATGCCGATCATCCCCCCCATGGAGGTACCGAGAATGCCGAATGAGGGATTGCCCAGCTTTGCCAGCCATGGCAGCATGAGGCCGACATAGAGCGGCAGCTGATAGTCTTCTCCATGCGGAAGGTTGGGGCTTTCGCCACGGCCTGGCATGTCCGGGCAGAGAGCGTAATACCCCATGTCAGCCAGCATCCGGGCGGGGCGGTCGAAATCCCGGCCGTTTCGCGTAAGGCCGTGCAGGCAGAAGACGAGCGGCCCGGATGAATCGCCCCATGCGGTGACGTGGATGGGAATGCGCTCGCCTTCGCGCGTGGGATGGTTGAACAGTTCCGTGAAAAAAACAGGCTCCATCATGCCCTCATCCGGTTCCAGGCGGGAGGAACAGGTTTGCCTTCCATCAGGTCGGCCAGCCAGGCGGCGCTGCCGGCAGCCATGGTCCAGCCGAGCGAGCCATGGCCGATATTGACAAAGAGCCCCCGCTGGTTGCTGACATGGCCAATGAGCGGCAGGCCCGACGGCGTAGCGGGACGGTAACCTGTCCAGGGAATTGAAGCCATGCTCCTCAGATGCGGAAAGGTGCGTTCCGTCCAGGCACGGAGCATGTCGTAGCGGTGATTCTGCCAATTCTGGCTGATGCGCCCCAGATCGCCCATGCCGGCCACACGCAGGTGGTTGCCAAGGCGCGAAGCGACGATTTTGGCCTGATTGTCCGTGATGGAAGCCTGCGGCAGAAGGCCCGCATCCACGTTGCTGTACGTGACGCTGTAACCGGCGAGCGGGTGAACCGGGTACTGCACGCCAAGCGGCTTGAGCAGCATGTTGGTGGCATTGCCGGTGGCCAGCACACAGGCGTTGGTTTCGATCACCTCCCCCCCCAGGTTGGCGCGCCAGCCCTGGCCGAATTCATGAAGCGCGTGCATGGGACTGTTGAAGCGCAGCTCGCAGCCGGGCTGGCGACTCAGCCAGTCGGCCAGGCCAAGGCACCAGCTGTGGGCATCGCCCACTTCGTCCTGCGCGAAAAAGATAGCGGACTGGAAGCTGCTCTGGGATAGGCTGGCCTCCACATTCAGCACAGCCTGGCGCTCAAGCTGCTGCATGGGGCAACTGAGTTTGCGAAGCGGCTCGAGCTGCTTCCATGCTTTTTCAGCGGCCTGAGGGGAATCGTATAAATGAAGTGTGCCGCACTGGCGGTGCGCCATCTCGATGCCGAGCGACTGCTGCATGCGGTGCAGCGCCGTGCGGCTGGCATGGGTAAGCGCATAAATGGCCTCCATGTCGTCCTTTTGGCTCCATGGAGAAAAGCATAGCCCGGCGAAATGCATGGCCCAGCGCCATTCGTCGGGGTTGAGGCTCGGGTGCCAGCGGATAGGCGCATCCATACCCCTGAAGGCCTTGATGAGATAAGGAATGACGCGCGGGTTGGCCCATGGCTCGGCGTGGCTGTAGCTCAACTGGCCGCCATTGGCGTAACTGGTAACGGAAGCGGGGGTGGGCTGCTGGTCCACCAGCGTGACGCGGTGACCACGCAGCACCAGCTCGGCGGCACTGGTCAGCCCGATCACTCCCGCGCCGATAATCAGTACATGCATGGTCCCTACCCCGTCCCTCTATCGCTTATGTTACGCGTTCAGCCAGGCCAGCATGGACTGGTGGTTCGGCGCATGCCACTCACCCGGCTGCAATTCCACCCGGCCGCCATCGTAATGGAAATGATCGCCATAAAACACTGGAATGCAACCGGTATTTCGCGCGCATTCCACGTCCACGATGCTGTCGCCGACGAACCAGGTCGGCGTCTCGGCGGTGATGTTCAGGCGCTCGCGGATGCCGTCCACGGGGATATGAGAGGGCTTGTCGGCACTGTAATCGCTGGAGCCGACGATGGCGGCGAAATAATCGTTCCAGCCGAGGTGGGTGCATTCCAGCCGGAGGATCTCGCCCGTTTTGTTGCTGAGAATGGCCGCAAGGATGCCTTTGGCCTTCAGCGCGTCCAGCACGGCTTTGGCGCCATCCAGCGGCTGAAGGTTGTTGATGTGGAGCTGGCGAAAATAGCCGCGATAGACCTCGCCGGCCTCTTTCCAATCATCGCCGAACAGTACCGGAAAGGCATCGCGCATGGAGTGGCGGATGCGGTTTTTCACGTCCTCGATGCTCCAGGTTGGCATGCCCCATTTTTCCAGCGTCATGTTCATGGCGCGGTGGATGATGGGCCAGCTGTCGACCAGGGTGTTGTCCCAGTCAAAAATTACGCATTGGGGTTTTAAAGGATGGGGCATGCTTCGCCTGTGATGTTGAGGATGTGATGATGGTAATGATTGAGCAGCTGTTTGCTGACGGGCCCGATACCGTCGGAGATTTTTTTGCCGTCGATGCTGGTAACGGGCAGCACATGGGCGCTGGTGGAGGTGATGAAGCATTCCTTCGCGTTCATGACCTCCTCTTTGCTAATCATACGCTCTTCCACCTTAATACCGAGCTCGGCGGCGAATTTCAGCACGTGGATGCGCGTGACACCCGGCAGAATGTGGTGGTTGCGCGGCGGGGTGGCGATGATGCCCTTGTCGGTGACGATGAAGATGTTGCTGGAGGAGCTTTCACGCAGGTTGTTTTTTTCGTCGAAGATAAACACATCTTTTGCGCCCTGTTGGGCGGCTTCGTATTTCATGAGGATGTTACCGAGCAGGGAGACGGTTTTGATGTCGCAGCGGCCCCAGCGGATGTCGGGCGCGGTGGTGACCTTGATGCCCTGGCGGTAGGTTTCCGCCGTCGGCGTGCGGCGCGGCAGAATGTGGGCGATCACGATGGGCTTCATGGGCCTGATCTCGTGGTTGCGCATGCCCGCGCCCCGGTTGACCTGAAGGTAGATGAGGCCGTGGCGGCGGACGTTTTTGCGCACCAATTCGTTCAGCATATGGAGCATGGCCTTGCGTGACATGGGCATGGGCATGTGCATTTCGCCGAGGGAACGCTCCAGACGGTCCATATGCTCTTCGGCATCGAGGATGTGGAGGTTGAAATATTCCATCACCTCGTAGATGCCGTCGGCGAATTGCAGGCCGCGATCCTCGATCGGGGTGACGGCTTCGGCATGGGGCTGGTAGCGGCGCTCGGCATAGGCAACGCGTGACATCAGAAATGATCCTTACGGGTTCGCAGTTCGATAAAAACATCCAGATCGCTGGCATCGGAGCCAAGCCCGAGCGTGCGGCGCATGACGGGCAGATAGGTGCGCAGGAAGGGATTGATGGCATTCTCGAAACCGACCGAGCTCGGGTAGGTGCAGAGTTTGCGCGATTGCAGGATGCGCACCGTCTCTGCGTGGGATTGCAGCACGTCGTTATCGGGCTCGATGGTGAGGGCGAATTCGATGTTTTTCATCGTGTATTCATGCCCGGCATAGATGAGCACCTGCTCAGGCAGGGAGGAAAGGCGCAGCAGGCTGTGAAAGAGCTGGGCCATGGTGCCTTCCAGCGTGCGGCCGCAGCCGACGGAAAAGAGCGTGTCCCCGGTGAAGATCAGGTTGTCGTTCGGGAGATAATAGGCAATGGCGCCCTGCGTGTGGCCTGGAATGTGCATGACCTCGACCCGGTGGCCGTGCCAGTGAAAAGCCTCATTGTCATGAAATGCCATGGTGACGCAGGGGATGCGTTGTTTGTCCGTATCGGAGGCGATGACCTCGCAGGCGGTTTCCACATGGATGGCCTCCACCCCGCCGATATGGTCGCCATGGTGGTGGGTGCACCAGATGGCGTCCAGCGCCACGCCTTTTTCACGCAGGACGTTCAGCACGGGTTCGCCCTCGGACGGATCGATCAGCACGGCATGGCCGTCTTCCGCCAGGAGGTAGGCGTAATTATCCTTGAGCAGCGGTATCGGCGTGACGGTGAGGCCCATAATGGGCTTCCTTATCCCCCATCGCGTGTTCATGCGCAATGAGGGATTGGATGGGAGGAGGAAAAGCATTATAGGTTTTGCAGTTCAACCGAAAGGCACAGGATGTTCTGGCCCGACAGCCTTATTTGCCAGGGATTTTACAGTTCCGACCTGGGGCTGCTGGTCAAGCGCGCGTTGCGGCAGCATGCACGGCAGAAGCTTTGCGCCCAACCCGGAGATCAGTTGATTGCCATCGGCCATTGCCAGCCGGTGCTGGGTGCATTGGCGCAGTCCGAAACGGCCTGGCTTTGCATCCCCGGCGGGCAGGGCGGCGTGCGCTGGCCGGAAAACCTCCAAAGTCAGGGTGGCACCAACCGCAGCGTAGTGGCGGATGAGTTCGACCTGCCCTTCCCCGACCAGAGCGCCGATTGCCTGCTGCTGATGCATGTGCTGGAACATACGGCCGCGCCACAGCCCATGCTGGCGGAATGCTGGCGCGTGTTGAAACCCGGCGGGCGGCTGCTGGCACTGGTGCCCAACCGCATGGGGCTGTGGGCGCAGGCGGATGAGACGCCGTTCGGCTATGGCCGCCCTTACAGCCGCCGCCAGTTGCAGCGGCTGCTGCATGATGCGCAGTTCAGCGTGGAGCGTATTGACACAGCCCTCCACTTCCCGCCCAGTCAACGGCGGCTTTTGCTGAAAATGGCGCTCGGGCTTGAGAATATCGGCAATAAGGGTTTCAGCCTGATGCCCGGCCTGCTGGTGGCGCAGGGAGTGAAAACAGTGTTTGCCACACAGGCGCGGCCCGTTTATTCAAAACGCAGCAAAATCCTTGGAACAGCACAAGCCGCCACCGCCTGATATGAACATATACCGTGACGCCATTCAACCGCTGCGCGACCAGATCGACGCCATCGACCGCGAGCTGGTGCAACTGCTGAAAAAACGCAGCCAGGTGGTGCAGCAGGTGGGGCATGTGAAGCAATCCTTCCACCCCACCGCCTGCTACATCCGCCCCGCGCGGGAAGCGAACATGACGGAAGCCGCCATGGGCTGGGATGCGGCGCCCTTCCCCAAGGCCTATATGGCGCTGATATGGCGCAACATCATCAACGGATCCCTGAATATCGAGCAGCCCATCAATGCCAGCGCCCCGGTGCGAAACGGCGCGCGGGATTATGTGTGGCTGGCGCGGGAATATTTCGGCGCGGTGACACAGGTGCAGGAGCGTGGCGAAAGCGGGGATGTGCTGGCCGATATCGCCGCCGGGCGTGCGATGGTGGGCGCCTTGCCCATGCCCGGTGAGGGGCCGGCCAATGCGGATGACTGGTGGGTTCAGCTTACCCGGCACCCGAAGCTCAGGGTGTTTGCCACCGCGCCGCTGTTTGAAAGCCCGGGGCTGCCCCGCGCGCTGCTGGTGGCGGATGTGGAGCCGGAAGCCAGCGGCAGGGATGCCAGCCTGGTGGTGAGTCAGTCGGCTGGACCAGTGATACTGGAGGGGGCGGAAAAGCTTGCCTCTATTCAAAAAGACGGCCGATGGTACGGGCTTTGGCGA
Organism: bacterium; assembly: GCA_016124905.1. NCBI lineage: Bacteria > bacterium. The sequence goes on along the minus strand of WGMV01000031.1, from coordinate 27,195 downwards.
ATGGAGCATTTCCTGACGCCCGAGGCCTTCGATGCCCTCAAGACGAAACAAGCCCAAACGGGCATGGACATCTGGTTCATTGGCAGCTATGCCTTGCCGCAGACCATCGCCAAATAGCTGTTTCCCTCATTTTCAGCATTTTGCCTTCATAACAATAACATTGTGGTTACCTCGATGAAAACCAAAGCCAAACAGAGTGATACTTTCCCCTCCACCCCGCAGCCGCGCGCCATGATCATGGATATTTCGCCCTATCAGCAGGGCAAGGCAAAAGTGGCCGGCCAGGGCGCGGTGATCAAGCTTTCCTCCAACGAATCCAACCTCGGCCCATCGCCCAAAGTATATGACGTGCTGCGCAAGGCCGAGCGCGAGCTGCACCGTTACCCTGAAGGCAGCGCCCAGCTGCTGCGCGAGGCGATTGCCGAGGTGCACAAGCTGCCAGCCGGGCAAATTGTGTGCGGCAACGGCTCGGACGAGCTGATCGGCCTGCTGATTCAGGCCTATTGTGACCCGGGCGACGAGATGATTTACAGCCAGTACGGCTTTTTGATGTATCGTATTTATGCCAAGGCATTTGGCGTGAAGGCCGTGGCCGCGCCGGAGAAGAACCTGAAGACCGACGTGGATGCCGTGCTTGGCTGCGTGACGGACAAGACCAAGGTAGTGTTCATCGCCAACCCGAACAACCCGACCGGCAGCTACATCTCCCAGCGTGAAGTGGCGCGGTTGCGCAAAAAGCTGCCGCCGCATGTGCTGCTGGTGCTCGACAACGCCTATAGCGAATATGTGGAGCGTGAGGATTATACCGATGGGCACGAGCTGGTGGCCGAGGGTGAAAACACGGTCGTGCTGCATACGTTTTCCAAAATCTATGCTCTGCCGCTGATCCGTGTGGGCTGGGCCTATGCGCCGGAGCCGGTGGCCGATGTGCTGAACCGCATCCGCTCGCCCTTCAACGTCAACGGGCTGGCCAATGTGGCGGGCGCGGTAGCGATGCGCGACCAGGACCATATCCGCGAGGCGCGCGCCTGGAACAGCCGCTGCCTAAAGGAGCTGCCGCCGCAGTTCGAGGAAATCGGCATCAAGGTGCACCCGAGCGTGACGAATTTTCTGCTGCTGGAATTCCCGGATAAAAAAGGCAAACGCGCGGAAGATGCCAACAAGTTTTTGCTCTCCAAGGGTATCATCCTGCGCGATACGGTGGCCTATGGGTTGCCGAACTGCCTGCGCATGACGATTGGTCTGGGGGTTGAGAACAGCGTGGCGATCGATTCGCTGGCGACCTTCATGAAGCTGTAGCCTTATGGCGAAACTGGCGGAGATGCATGTCGGGATTGTGGGGACCGGGCAACTGGGAACCTCGCTCGGCATGGCATTGGCCGACAGCGATATCGTAGCGCGGCGCATCGCCTATGATGCCAATGAGCAGGCATTGACACAGGCCATGATCCTGGGCGTGGCGCACGAGGCGGCGAAAACGCCGCAGCAGCTGATCGAGGCCAGCAACCTGATTGTGCTGTGCTGCCCGCTTGGAGCAACGCAAGACTGGTTCAAGCTCGTCGAAGCTTATGCCAAAGAGCCGGTGCTGGTGACGGATATCGGGTCTTCCAAAATGGCGCTGGTGCAGGCCGCGGCGAAGTTAATGCCAAGCCACCGTTATGTGCCCGGCCACCCGATTGCAGGGGATGACCGCACCGGGCCGCAGCACGCGAATGCGCAGTTTTTCCGCAACCGCAAAACATACCTGACACCGACGGACATGCATGTGGCGAGCGTGAACACCGTGGTGCAATTGTGGCAGGAACTGGGCGCAAAAGTAGAGACACTCGACCCCGTGCGGCATGACATGATTTTCGCCAGCAGCTCCCACCTGCCCCATTTGCTGGCGTTTGCCTATCTGGCGCTGCTGGTGGAAAGCCGCACGCCGCCGGGCAAGGATGTGGACAGCATCTTCCGCCAGTTCATGCGGTTGAACGGCGCGGGCGCGGCCACCTGGGCGGATGTGTTCCATTTCAACCATGTGGCGCTGCAGGATGCGTGGCTGCGTTTCAAGCGAAGCTGGCAGCAGGATATCTCCCCGGTGCTGGAAGGGGGGGATGCGAGCAGGATACCGGCCATTCATCACTGGCGGATGGAAGCGCGGCGCATGCTGCGGCCGGTGCAGTGGCTGCCCACCCATTTGCACGATCCCTATCTGCCGCCGATTTACCGCGCCCTGCCCGTGGCGATTGCCTACAGCCTAGTGGACGGCACGATGCGTGCGGAGGATATATTGAACGAATCGCTTTACGCCCATGTGGGCGAAGGGTTCATGAGTTTTTCCACACCATCCGTCACGCCGGTGCAGGATGTGCTGGAGCTGATGGTGAACACGCCCATACGCGCGTTGATGGACCGCTATATGGTGATTGCCGAGGAGATGCTTGATACGGCCGAATCGCTTGAGGCGATCCATAAGCGGCTTGCGGAACTGGCGGTGGCGCGGCAGAATCTGGTTTCCACTATCCATTATAAGGACTAACGAATGTTAGTCCTTATACCCTTGCTGGCTCGCGACGCTCGCTTTCACGCGCCAATAAGGCGCGGGGCGCTTGCACCCAGTCGCTGCGCTCCCTTATAATGTTAGGCTTGATATACAGAGGAGATGTCGCATGAGCCGGTATGACGGACTTGAGCAGCTTGGCAATAAAACGCCCATGCCCGCCTCCCCCGATGAGGCCGTGCTGGAGGTGGTGAGCAACCCGCACCCCGGCAAGCATTACAATGTGCGCTTCAGTTGCCCGGAATTTACCTCGCTTTGCCCGATCACCGGCCAGCCGGATTTTGCGCATCTGGTGATCGATTATGTGCCGGACGGGCATCTGGTGGAGAGCAAATCACTGAAGCTTTATCTTGCCTCCTTCCGCAATCATGGGGATTTTCATGAGGCCTGCACGGTGGGCATTGCGGAAAAGATCGTCGCCGCCACCAAGCCACGCTGGCTGCGCATCGGCGGATACTGGTATCCGCGTGGGGGGATTCCGATTGATGTATTTTACCAGACGGGTAAGCCACCCGAGGGCGTGTGGATTCCGGAGCAGGAAGTGGCGAATTATCGGGGGCGGTGATTTAAAGTCAGCGTGTGCGTTACGTTCGGTTGGATTCCAGCTTTCGCTGGAATGACGTCTTAAAGAAACCGCTGTTATAGAGATGCTTCCACCTTATCCCAGAAACTGACGGCGAGATCCTGCCCGGTGAGTTTTTTCACCTGGGCGATGCCGAGGGGGGATGTGATGTTGATTTCGGTAAGGTAGTCGCCGATGACGTCGATGCCGGCGAAGAAGATGCCGTGATTTTTCAGCCAGGGTTTCAGGCTTTCGCAGATTTCGTGGTCGCGTTTGGATAATGTGTAATTGGCAAGGCTGCCGCCGGCCATGAGGTTGGCGCGGTGGGCGTCCGTCTGGGGAACGCGGTGGAACGCACCGATGACCTCGCCATCCATCAGCAGGATGCGGGCATCGCCTTTTTTGACTTCAGGAATGAAACGCTGCGCAATGCAGGGAACGTTATAGCGTGACAGCATCAGTTCCACGGCGGGAATGAGGTTGCTGTCGCCCTTTTTAAAATAAAGCACGGCCTCGCCGCCAAAGGCGTAGAGCGGTTTGATGATGATTTCGCCATGCTGCTGCAGGAACAACTGAAACTCGGCAGGGTCGCTGCCGATCAGCGTTTCCGGCACCAGATCGGGGAAGAGCATGGGCGCGATTTTTTCGGGAAATTCGATCAATGCCGCGGGGGGATTGATGAATTTCACCTTGCCGTCCAACAGCCGCCACAGGTGCGCATTGGTCAGGTAGCCCATGTCATAGGGCGGGTCCTGACGGATGAGCACCACATCCAGCGCATCGCCCTTTATGCCGTTGACCGGCTTTTCGACAAAACCATCATCACGCCACTCAACATGACTGGCATGGCTGATGGTGATGTCGCCCTTGTGGCGATGCACCGTATGCGGCAGAAACTGAACGCAGCGGTGTCCGCGTTTCGCAGCCTCTTTAGCCAGCGCGTAACTGGTGCTCTTGGAGCCGTCGGCCTGCGCCAACGGCTCCATTTGCAACCCAATTCGCAACATGCTTATTGGCAGCCGACTGCGCCGGAGGATTTTTGACCCGTTCCGAGCGCGCAGGCGATGTAATTGAACACGTTGTACAATTCATCACCCAGATAGTTCAACGCCACGATGGCGGCCACGCTGATGAGCGCGGCGATCAGGCCGTATTCGATGGCGGTGGCGCCGGATTCGTCACGGATGAATTTTTTAATCAGAGTCATAGCATTAGGCTCCCTCAGTGGATTTTCACGACTATACGTGGCCAAATCTTAAAAAATCATTTAAACGTCTAGATGTTGGCATTTTTTTCTGACATCCGCCCCACAATTGGTAGTCGTAATTTTCGGTATGGATTACTCTGGCACACGCGCGCTTGCGAATGTAAAAGGCAAGGATTCACAAGGGTTTTTACAAGGATTGCTGAGCATCGACGTGGATGCGCTGCATCATGCGCCCGGCTATGCCTTGTTGCTGACGCCCCAGGGAAAATTTTTGCATGGTTTTTTTATTTTTCACGGGGATAACGGCTTCGTGATCGATGCGGACACGCGTTTCGCGCCCGCCTTATGGCGGTTGCTTTCCATGTACCGGTTGCGGGCGGAGGTGGAGATTACCCCCCTGGAGGATATGCGCGTGATTCGCACGGATGATGCCACGGGAAAACTCGCCTTTCACGATCCGCGTCACGATGCGCTGGGCCTGCGCTGCTACGAACAGAAGGGGGCCTTACTCCCCGCTTCCATTGCCGAAGATGCGTGGCAACGCAGACGGCTTGAGCTCGCCATACCCGAAGCCTATGACGACATGATGCAGGACAAGGCCCTGCCCATGGAATTCCGTATGGACCGCCTGCATGCCATCGATTTTCGTAAAGGCTGTTATGTCGGGCAGGAAGTGACGGCGCGAAGCAAGCACCGTGCCACACTGCACAAACAGATTTATGCCGTGACGCTAGAAGCGGCGGTGCCAAACGGCACCGAAATTCATAAAGACGGCAAGCTTATCGGCACGATGTTTTCCAACGATGGCGCCCATGGCATCGCCATGTTGCGCACGGAACATGCCACCACGGGTAATAGGCTGGAATGTGGCGAAACGGTGGTTACGGTTTCACCGCAGCCGGGCTGGATGACGGAGTAGGTTCGCCTGCTTTTGGTTCGTCGCTCGCCGGAGTGACGTCATATTCCGCCGATTCGGTAGGCGTTATGATGGTGACATGCAGGGTTGATGGAACCGGCGCATGCTTGATTTGACGCTCCACCGCGATGCGGAAGCGCGTCCCGCCTTCATGCGGGCTGGCCCCGGGCGGATTGAAACGATAGGCGCCCGCGCCTTCCACAATCACATCCGCCTTATCCAGCGGCTGTTTGGAGATGACATCCAGCTCGATGAATTCCACCGCGTCGCGCTTGACCCATTTTACATCCCGGATAGTGAAGCTCTTTGAGTCTCGCTGAGGAATGGTTTTTAGCGCCGATGCCAGGGCGGACACGGCTTCCTTGTCTTCCGTTTTTACGATATCGGCCTTAACCTGCAGCGGGATGACGAGGTTGACCGGCACGCAGATATTCTCGCATACCATGAATGACAGGTTCAGCTCATCCTCACTGGTTTTCCCCGGGGTTTTCCATTCCGCGCGAAAGGGAATGGCGATGTTGCCGCTGTAGATGAAGCTTTGCATGTTGGTTTCCATCACCCGCTCCGGGGCCGGCCACATCAGCTCAACTTCGCCCAGGGCCGGTTTGTTGATGTCGCTGGAAACCGTGAGCGGCAGCCCGGCATCGCCTGCGTAGCGCCAGTAAGTCTTCCAGCCTTTATCCAGCTCGTGCTGAACCACGCCATCCAGGTAGGTTTTGCCGTTTACCTGCTCGCTTTTGGCAATCAGCACACGTGTGCGGCCATGCAGGTGGGCTTGCCAGGGAGTAGAAAACGCCAGCGCAGCCGAACTGAACGAGGTTGCGATAAAAACAGCGAATAAACCGAACGCAATCACCGTGGAAACGTTCACGAAAAGCGGTTTTGTGCGCATGCGTGTTGTCCATCATGTTATTATCCGTTATCGTTTACCGCAACCTAGCGAGTTTCGCCAATGGATAAGTTCAAAAACATCCGCGAGAAGAAAAAAACGGGGCGATACCTGGAGGGGCAGCTGCTGATCGCCACGCCGCAGCTGACCGGCTCCTGCTTTGAAAAATCCGTTATTTATATTTGCGCCCATAATGATGAGGGCGCGATGGGCATCATCATCAATCAGCCCATGGAAGCGCTGAAAAGCAAGGATGTGTTCTCCCAGCTCAATATTCACCTGAGCAAGCAGGCCAACGAGGTGAAGGTCTATTTCGGCGGGCCGGTGGAATCCGCCCGCGGGTTTGTGCTGCACAGCGCGGATTATACGCTGAACGACACGCTGATGCTTGGCGATGACATGGCGCTTACCTGCACCATCGAAATCCTCAAGGATATTGCCGCGGGCCGGGGGCCCAAGGACGCCATGCTGGCGCTCGGCTATGCCGGATGGGGCGCAGGCCAGCTGGAAAGCGAGCTGGAGACCAACAGCTGGCTGGTTTCACCGGTGACGCATGAGCTGGTGTTCCTCACCACGGATGATGAAAAATGGCAGACGGCCGCCGCTTTGGGCGGGGTGGACATCTTTAAGCTCTCCGGCGATGTCGGGCATGCTTAAGCGTTTGTGAATCATCACAAAACCATCATATTGCCGTGGTAATGCTTTTGGGCCGTTCATTCTGTTGAGGATATCATGACCGATACCACCCGCTTTACCACCGTTGCCGATGTTCAGGCCGCCATTGCGACAGGCAGGACCGATTTCAGCCATTGCACCTTTTCGTGCGAGTTTAACGGTTCACCCGCCGTCAACTTCTCGGGGCTGAACCTGAGCGATGCGCTGTTTGAGCAGCCGGTTTCCCATAGCCGCTTCAACGGCGCGAACCTGAGCGGGACGGTTTTTGCACAGGCGGTGGATGATTGCGATTTTCAGAGCACCGCGCTTTCCGACACCCGCTTTCGCGGTACGCTGGATAACAGCAACCTCCGCCTGGCAACGCTGGAGCGCGTGGCAATTGACGGGGCTTTCGGCCATAACGACCTGGGCGGCGCCAAACTGACCGACGTTACCTTTTCCGGCGGGGTGGATACCAATGATTTCGGCGGCAGCAAACTGTATCATGTTCAGTTTTTCGGCCCCGTTACGGGCAATAACTTTGCCGTGACCGTGTGGGACAGCGTTGCCTTCAGCAACAGCGTGATCAGCAATAACGAATTCGGCCCGGCCTTCCGCGCGGCAAACACCACCACCAGCAACAGCTTCATGGCGGATAATCATTACGCCCTGCCAAACCTGGAGCGCGACGCCGCGGCGCTGACCACCATCACCGCGCCGTTCAGCGTGACGAAGGATTTCGTCGCCGGTGACTTGCCGACATCGGGTCTGCTTTCGGCTGTCAGCGCGCTTCAGCAAACGCCGCAGGGCGAGCGTTACCTGAATGAGCATACCGTGCAGTATGACCCGGCCACGCAGCAGTTCGCCGTGTATTTTGACGGTATTCACCCGCCTGAAGGAGTGGTGATTCATCTGAGCTATGACGAGGCGCTGGCCTATAACGGCGCACGCGGCTCCATCGGCGCCACGGTGCTGGAAGCCGCCTGGGCCAAGCTAGTGACGGACCCGCAATATAAGGGCGACCTGGCCGCAACGACGCCCTGGCTGCTGGAAAAGGCCGGGCTGATGATTGCGCCGGATAAAGCCGCCCCGCTGATCGACCCGTTCTATGCGCTGACCGGCCACCATGCGGATGCCATCTCGATGGAAAGCCTGCGCGATTATGCGGCACAGCCGGGGCATGAGAACAGCGTTTATACGGCAAGCCGGGGTGTGTTTCTGGGTCAGGAAGGTATTTCGCTGTTCAACAGCCAGGTGAATGACGCCAGCATCGACGGTGTGTGTGAGTTTCCAAATTTCCAGGCGATGAACATCGCGCTGAATGAAGAAGGTATCACCGCCACGGCGCCCTATCAGACCAGCCAGCCGATGGAACTGACGGATGCGCAGGCCGCCAATGTGTTCGACAATGGCCCCATCAACCGTGAGGTTTATGCGTTCGATCTGGACTGGATTGCCGATAAGCTTGCCGATAGCGGCATGAGTTCCGTGGTGGATGCGGATGGCACCCAAGCCGCGCCGGACGCCACGGCCATGAACAGCCGCACCGGCGTGCTCGCACTTTAATTGGCGAAGCGCTTCAGCAGCGACGTTTCATCCGGGCATTTGGCGGTAAGTCCCAGGGCACATACGGTGGGCTTGCTCTTGAGGCATTCGTTCAGCAAAAGACCTACCTCCTCACGCGTGACGGCCATGATGGCGTCGATCACCGTTTGCGGCTGTTTGTAGGTGCCATAATAGAGCATATGTCGGCCAAGTGTTTCCGCCAGGCCGCCAGGGCTTTCAAGCCCCATCAGGATGCCCGCGCGAAGCTGGTTTTTCGCGCGCTGCAGCTCATCCTCGGTAATGGTGGCGGCAAAGCCGCGCAGCTCATCGGCAATGACGGATAAAAGTTCATCGGCATGGTCTTCGCCGCAGGCGGCGTAAACGCCGAGCAGGCCGGTGTCGATGTAGCTGGAAACGAAGGAATTGACGGTATAGCAAAGGCCGCGCTTCTCACGGATTTCCTGAAACAGGCGCGAGGACATGCCGCCGCCAAGCGCCGTGGCCATCACCTGTGCGGCGCGGTAATGCGGGTGATGCACCGATACGGCGTTGTAGCCCACCAGCACATGGCACTGCTCGAAGTCAGCCTCCACCAGTTTTACGCCGCCGCCGTATGCGGCCGTGGGGATGACATTACCCTCCCCTTGCGGCGCGCTGCTGAAATAGCGGCGGGCGATATCCACCAGCTGCTGATGCTCCACCGCACCGGTGGCGATGAGCGCAATGTTTTTCATGCCGTAATAGCGCGTGGTGAAATGCTTGAGCATGTCACGGTCGGCCGTGGTGATAGATTCATTTGTGCCGAGAATGCTGCGGCCGAGCATCTGGCCCGGATAGGCCAGGGCCGTGAACTGATCCAGCACCATGTCTTCCGGTGCATCGTGATGCATGGCGATTTCCTGCAGGATGACCTGGCGTTCGCGCTCCATCTCCTCCTGCACGAAGGTGGAATTGCACATGATGTCGGCCAGGATGTCGGCGGCCAGCGGCAAGTCATGCGGCAGCATGCGCGCATAATAGACCGTGTGTTCCATGGAGGTGTAGGCGTTCAGGTTGCCGCCGATGGCATCGAATTCCTCGGCGATCTGGCGGGCGGAGCGGCGCTCGGTGCCTTTGAAGGCCATGTGCTCCAGAAAATGAGCGATGCCGTGTTCTTTTTCCGTTTCGCTGCGCGCACCCGCATTGACCGCGATGCTGATGGCCACGCTCTGCGCATGCGGCATGGTGATGGTGGCGACGCGCAGGCCGTTTTCCAGAACAGTGGTTTCTTGTTTCATATTCATATCAGGCTGATTTCTGCAGGTAGCCGCGCAGCTTGGCGATGTCGTTTGGCATGACATCGAACCGTTCCTTGCGCGTGGTTAAATCGGACAGGTGGGGCGGCAATGCCGGGTTAAGGCCGATGGCCTTGTGCACGGCATCGGGGAATTTGGCCGGGTGCGCGGTGGCCAGATAGACGGTGGGACCTTGCAGTTTCATCTGGCGGCCCACATGGATGCCAGCCGCCGTATGCGGATCCACCACCATGCCGGTTTGCTGATGCACCTGCTGGATGGTGGCGGCAATATCCTCGTCACCCGCACTGCCTGCGGCCATGCGTTTGCGCAAATAGCTGAGCGGCGCCCCCTTGAGCTGGAAGCCGCCTTCCTCGCGCAGGGCGCGCATCTGTTTGGTGAGCGGCGCGGGGCCGTGGTCGGCCTCCAGCAACAGGCGCTCCAGGTTGCTGGCCACCTGGATATCCATGCTCGGGGCGAGGCTGTGCTCGACGGAACGTGTATGGTAATCGCCCTCGTTCCATAGGCGCGAGAGGATATCGTTGCGGTTGGTTGCGACCACCAGACGACCGAGCGGCAGGCCCATGTGGCGGGCGACATGACCGGCGAAGATATTGCCGAAATTACCCGTGGGCACCACCATGTTCACCGACTGCCATGGACCGCCTAGACGCAGCGCCGCATAGGCATAATAAACGGACTGGGCCATGATGCGGCACCAGTTGATGGAATTGACGGCTGTCAGCCGAAGCTTCTGACGAAATTCGGCATCGGCGAAAAGCTGCTTCACCAGAAATTGACAATCGTCGAAGCTGCCGTCGATGGCGATGTTGTGGATGTTGTCATCCGGCACGGTGGTCATCTGCAGGCGCTGGACATGGCTGATTTTACCATGCGGGTGCAGGATAACGCAGCGGATGTTCGGGTTGCCGCGGCAGGCTTCGATGGCAGCGGAGCCAGTATCGCCCGACGTCGCACCGATGACGGTGACCTGCTGCTGCCTGGTTTCCAGCATGCGGCGCAGGCACTGGCCGAGGAACTGCAGGGCGACGTCCTTGAACGCCAGGGTCGGGCCGTGAAACAGTTCCAGCACCCATTCATCCGCGCTCAGCTGCACCAGCGGCGCAATGGCGGCATGATGAAAGCCGCGATAGGCCTCTTCCACGATTTCATCCAGCTGCGGCAGAAGGCTGCTGCCCTGCATGAAGGGCGTGAGCATGGCGGTGGCCAACGTCTGATAGGGCGCCTGGGAGAGTTTGGTCCATTGCGGGAGGGTGATGTGCGGCCATTTGGAGGGTACATAAAGCCCACCGTCCGGCGCCATGCCCGCCAGCAGCACATCGTCGAAACCGACAGGCTCGGCATCGCCACGCGTGCTGATATAGGTGAGCGGCTTAATCATCGGATTTCGGCCTTTTTTCCAATTGCAGATGATACACGACATAAATCACCGCCAGGGCCAGGGCCAGGCCGAACCATGTCAGGGCATACATGAGATGGTCATTGCGCAGCGTGATTTCCGCCTTGGCCGTCATGGGGTAATTAGCCGCGGGTTCAATGCGCGTGGCATCCACCACCATGGAGGGAACGGACTGCATGCCCAATGCCTCTTTCAGCGCGGGCGCATCGTACCAGAACCACATGTTATCCTTCGGGGTGTTGTTGGGTACAAAAAGCCCCTGAGGCGGCAGGGCGCGCATCATGCCCTCCACCTGGATATGCTCGGGCTTATCGCGCTTGGATTCTTTCATCAAAAAGCTATCGCGCATGGCTTGGGGAATCCAGCCGCGATTGACGAGCACCTCCCCGCCCGAAGGCAATTGCGCGGCGCTGACCACGTTATAACCGAGTGAGCCTTTGTAATATTTGGCGGCAAATGTGGCCGGCGTATGGGCCGGAAGGCTGGCGTCAAAATTCACATGGCGGAAGCGGAAGCGCTCAAGCGGCGTGCGCAGCATGTCGTCGTCCAGGGGCTTGGGCGGGCTGGAGAGCTCCTCGCTCAGATTGGCAAGCAGGGCTTCCTTCCATTGCAGGCGCTGAACCTGCCAGCAGCCCAGCGCAATCACCATGAGCAGGCATGGCACCGTCACGAGGGTCGGTATCAGCTTGGGTTTAAACATGAAAAACCTATGGCTTATTCTTGAAATTTTCAGGCAGGGTTTTGATCTCCAGACCGATCATCGCCGCTTTGACCACCCTTAACAGGTATAGGCCAAGCCCCAGCGTTACAAAAGGCCATAAAAGCGCATGCACCCACAAGGGCGGGGCGAACGCCAGTTCAACCCAGCCAGCCAGAGCAGACACCAACAGGCATAAAAAAGTCATGACAAAGAAAGCCGGGCCATCGCCCGCTTCGTGTTTAGCGAGCGGAAATCCACAAACATCGCAGGTTTTCGCAACGTTCAAAACGCCACTATAGACATGGCCCTTCATGCAGTTGCAGCAGCGAAGCAACAGGGCCGACCTGACGATGCGAGACAGCCCTATCGCTTCCATCTGTGCAACCTATCCGCCCGATCAGGCATTGCCCCAGACATAGACGAACATGAACAGGAAGAGCCAGACCACGTCCACAAAGTGCCAGTACCAGGCGGCGAATTCAAAGCCCAGATGCTGTTCCGGCGTGAAGTGGCCACGGCGGGCGCGCAGCAGGCAAACCAGCAGGAAGATGGTGCCGATCAGCACGTGGAGGCCATGGAAACCGGTGGCCATGTAAAAGGCGGAGGAATAGATGCCGTCTTTGAACTTGAAAACAGCATGATGGTATTCATATGCCTGAACGCTGGTGAAGAAGATGCCGAGCGCCACGGTGCAGGCCAGGCCCTGAATCAGCCCCTTGCGGTCGTTATGTAGAAGCGCATGGTGCGCCCAGGTGACCGTGGTGCCGGAAAGCAGCAGGATCAGCGTGTTCATGAACGGCAGGTGCCAGGGGTCCAGCACTTCCACGCCTTTTGGCGGCCAGACGCCCTTGGCCATGGCCCAGACATCGGTCAACGGTTGGACGGGCATGAGGCTGGCGTTGAAGAAGGCCCAGAAAAAGGCGAAGAAAAACATGATCTCCGAGACGATGAAAAGCGCCATGCCTGCGCGCAAACCGCGACGGACAATGGGAGTATGCGCATGGTCCACCATGCTTTCGCGCACCACATCGCGCCACCAGGTATACATCATGCTGAGGATGGAAATGAGACCGACGCCCATCAACACTTCGCCGAATTTATGCTCATGCATGAAAAGCGCGGTGCCGAGCGTCAGGCTAAGCATGGCAAAGCTCATCAAAATGGGCCAGGGGCTTGGATTTACCAGGTGGAAATCATGCTGTGGTTTGCTGTGGGCCATGGGTCACACTCATAGGTTGGCTAGTTAGCGGGGGTTGGCTAGTTAGCGGGATTTTTATCGGTAGAGGAAAAAAAAGTATAGGATAAAGTCACCGTATCCACGTCCTTCATGTCAGGATCCTTCATAAAATCGGGGTCGATAAAAAAGGAAACGGGCATGGTGGCCTTCTGATGCGGTTGCAGTGGCTGCTTGTTATAACAAAAACATTTAATTTTGTTGAAATAGGCCCCCACTTTTACGGGGGTGACGTTGTAACTCGCCACGCCGTAGGTCATGTGGTCGGATTTATTCTCCACATCGAAAAAAACCAGGCGGTTTTCGCCGATCATCACCTCCACTTCCCTTTTTTCAGGCTTGAAATGCCAGGGAAGACCGGGCGCGACATCGCTGTTGAACTGCACGGTGATTTTACGGTCTTTGACGATGGTGGACGGGATTTTGGTGGCAAACTGGGTGGTGCCGGCAAAGCCGGTTACGCGGCAGAAAATGCGGTAAAGCGGCACCGAGGCATAGGCTAGCAGAAGCATCCCAATCACAATAGCGGTGCAATTAATGGCCAGGTTGCGGTTTCGCCGCCCGATGTCGCCCTTCATGACGCGCTGCCGAGGCGGATCACCGTAATGGCAAAGAACACGGCCATCATCGCCAGCAATATGGCAAGCAGGGCGAAGTTTTTGGCGCGTTGCTTTTTATGTAGCGGGGAAAGCGGCATCTAGGCCCCCACCGCGTAATCCAGCACCATGGCACCGAACAGGCCGAAGAGATAGAGGATGGAAATGCCAAACAGCTTCATGGCATTTTGCGGTGTGCCATGGCGAAGCAGCTTCCATGCGGCCAGCAGCATCCAGCCGTTCAACGGCACACAGGCCGCCAAATAGACCCAGCCGAGCTCGCGAAAATAGAGCGGCGCGGTGGCGATGACGGCCAGCAGCAGCGTGTAGCCCATGATGTAGCGGCGGGTGGTGATTTCCCCCTTCACTACCGGCAGCATGGGGATACCCGCATGTTTATAGTCATCATGGCGGTAGAGGGAGAGCGCCCAGAAATGCGGCGGCGTCCAAAAGAAAATGATGGCCACCATCAACCAGGGCAGCAAGGCCATTTCACCGGTGACTGCCATCCAGCCGATGAGCGGCGGAAGCGCGCCAGCGATGCCGCCGATGACGATATTCTGGTGCGTGCGGGGCTTCAGGAACATGGTGTAAAGCCAGCAATAGGAAAGAATGGCGGCCAGCAGGCAAAAAGCAGCCGGCCAGTTGGCCACCATGCCGAGGATCATGACGGAAAAGAGATTCAGAAAAATGGAAAAGCTGAGTGCGTCATCCGGCTGGATGCGGCCGCCGGGAATGGGGCGGTTTTTCGTGCGCTGCATCAGGGCGTCCGTGCGGCGCTCGTACCACATGTTATAAGCGCCACTGGCGCCGGTGGCCATGGCGATGCACAGCACGACCATGAAGGCGCGGAAAGGATGAAGATTACCCGGCGCGAGCCACATGCCCACCGCCCCGCAGAATACCACAAGCGTCATGACGCGGGGTTTCAACAGCTGCCAGAAATCACGAAGGGAGGAAGATGGCGTCGCCGCCACTTCCTCCACATCTTTCCATGCGATGACGTGGGTCATTTTTCCCTATTTGATCACCGGGAGTTTTTCAAACGTATGGAATGGCGGCGGTGAAGGAAGCGTCCATTCCAGCGTGGTGGCACCTTCGCCCCAGGGGTTGTTGCCCGCAGGCTTGCCGTAGCGAAGCGTGTGGAACACCACAAAGAGGAAGAAGATGGCACCGAAGCCCGCGATGGCCGCGCCGATGGAGGCGACCATGTTCCAACCCGCAAACGCATCCGGATAATCCGGAATACGGCGCGGCATACCTGCAAGGCCGAGGAAGTGCATGGGGAAGAAGGTAACGTTCACGCCGATGAAGGTGATCCAGAAATGGATTTTGCCCAGCGTTTCGTTGTACTGGCGGCCGGAGATTTTGCCGATCCAGTAATAGAAGCCCGCAAACACGGCAAAGAGCGCGCCGAGCGACATGGTGTAGTGGAAGTGGGCTACGACGTAGTAGGTATCCTGCATGGAGACGTCCATGGCCGCATTGGCCAGCACCACGCCGGTGACGCCGCCCACGGTGAACAGGAAGATGAAGCCGACAGCAAACAGCATCGGCGTGGTGAAGCGAATGGAGCCGCCCCACATGGTGGCGATCCAGCTGAACACCTTGATGCCGGTGGGCACAGCGATGGCCATGGTTGCGATGGTGAAGTACGCGCGGGTATCCACATCCAGCCCCACGGTGAACATGTGGTGAGCCCATACGATGAAGCCCAGCACGCCGATGGCGCTCATGGCGTAGACCATGCCCAGATAGCCGAAAATCGGCTTGCGGGAGAAGGTGGAAACTATCTCGCTCATGATGCCGAAGCCGGGTAGAATCAGAATGTATACTTCCGGGTGGCCGAAGAACCAGAACAGGTGCTGGAACAGAACCGGATCACCGCCGCCAGCGGGGTTGAAGAAGGAGGTGCCGAAGTTACGGTCGGTCAGCAGCATGGTGATGGCGCCGCCGAGAACGGGTACCGCCAGCAACAGCAGGAAGGCCGTAACCAGGATGGACCAGGCGAAAAGCGGCATTTTGTGCAGCGACATGCCGGGTGCGCGCATGTTGAATATGGTCACCAGGAAGTTGATGGCGCCGAGAATGGAGGAAATACCGGCCAGGTGGAGCGCGAAAATGCCCATGTCTACCGACATGCCGGGGTGTGAGCCGGGCATGCTGAGGGGCGGATAGACAGTCCATCCGGTGCCGACGCCCTCGCCCACCATGGAGGAGGCGACGAGCAGCCCAAGCGCGGGCACCAGCAGCCAGAAGCTGATATTGTTCATGCGTGGAAAGGCCATGTCCGGCGCGCCGATCATAAGCGGCACAAACCAGTTGCCGAACCCGCCGATGAGCGCGGGCATGATGAGGAAGAACACCATGATGAAGGCGTGTGCCGTGACCATGACGTTGTAAAACTGGTAATTGCCGTTGGTGAACTGGTCGCCCGGCTGGGCCAGTTCGGCGCGCAGATACATGGACATGGCGCCGCCGATAAGGCCCGCGATGCATGCGAAGATGATGTAGAGCGTGCCGATATCCTTGTGGTTGGTGGATAGCAGCCAGCGACGCCAGCCCGTGGGGGCATGGTCGTGCGCATCATGCGCATGGTTGGCGGAGGCGTTTTTCTTCGTGGCCATAGATCAAAGTCCTGAATAGGAAGTTGGCTTGATTATTGAGCGGAAGCAAGGGTGGACGCAGCGGGCGCATTGTCCTGGCTGATGGCGAATTTGGTTTTCGCTTCAGCCACCCATGCGGCGAATTTCTCCTTGGAAACGACATCGATCACGATCGGCATGAAGCCGTGATCCTTGCCGCAAAGCTCCGAGCACTGGCCGCGGTACGTGCCTTCACGCGTGGCGCGGAACCAGGTCTCGTTAAGCTTGCCGGGAATGGCGTCGCGCTTCACGCCGAAGGCGGGCATGGCGAAGCTGTGGTTCACATCCGCCCCCGTGACCAGCACGCGAACGCTCGTATCCACGGGAATGACCAGGCGGTTATCGACTTCCAGCAGGCGAATCTGTCCTTTGGCGGGGTCGGCATCGCGGTTGATGTAGCTGTCGAAGCCGATCTGCTGATCGGGGTATTCGTAGTGCCAGTACCATTGATAGCCGACGACCTTCAGCGTCATGTCGGCATGCTCGGTCTTGTCCATGTAATAGAGGGTGCGCAGCGCGGGAATGGTGATGATCACCAGGATGAGCACCGGGATGGTGGTCCAGACGATTTCCAGCATGGTGTTGTGCGAATTTTTGCTCGGCACCGGGTTGCGCTTGGCGCTGAAACGCCAGCAGGTGTAGCCGAGAAGGCCCATCACGAACACGCTGATGCAGGTGATGATGACCAGCAGCTCGTTATGCATGCCATTGAGCATTTCCATCACCGGGGTGGCAGGCACTTGAAAATCAAGCTGCCACGGAACCGGATGACCGTCTCCCCTGCCGGGAAGCTCAAACGCCATTGCGGGATTCGCCAGCAGTAGCGTGGCGATAACGGATTGTACTATATAAAGTATTTTGCGTACCATGTGGCCTTCCATTTCGCTACATGTAGATTTTTTCGCAGCTCGCTTGCGTTTTTATAGAGCTTGTCCGTATATTTCAACTGATTTTCCTTATGCGATTCATATATGGCCGACCATTTCAGCATTTTATCGGAGCAGCTGCTGCACCCTAACCATCTGGGACAGGAAGAGCTTGCGCGCTTTACCAACGAGGCGCTGCACGGGCTGGACGACGGTGAATTATTCCTTGAAAAACTCTATTCCGAGCAGCTGGCCTGGGATGACGGGCGCCTGAGGCAGGCCTCGCAGAACAGCTCCAGCGGGTTCGGCCTGCGGGGTATTCTGGATGAGACGGTGGCCTATGCGCATAGTTCGCGCCTGGATATGCCAAGTTTGAAACGGGCGGCGGAAACCATCTCGCTTCTGAAAGGCAACCATGCGGCACATGCGGATGTGGGCGAACAGCCCGCCCATGCCCCGCTTTACACCGAGGCCAACCCGATCGGCCAGGTGCCGCAGGCGGAGAAGATCGCCCTGCTGCAGAGCATCGATCAGTATGTGCGCCGCAAGGATAACCGCGTGCGGCAGGTGAGCGTGAGCATCTACAGCGAATGGCAGGTGGTGGGCATTCTGCGCAGCGACGGCGTGTGGGCGACCGATGTGCGCCCGCTGGTGCGGCTGAATGTGAGCGTGGTGGTGGAACAGGACGGCAGGCTGGAACGGGGGAGCGCCGGCGCGGGCGGACGCTTCGGGTTTGACCGGTATATGCAGCCGCATGAATGGCAAAAAATCGCCGATGACGCGCTGCGTCAGTCCCTGATTAACCTGGACGCGATTGCCGCGCCCGCGGGGGAATATAATGTGGTGCTTGGGCCGGGCTGGCCCGGCGTGCTGCTGCATGAGGCCATCGGGCACGGGCTGGAGGGCGATTTCAACCGCAAGCAGACCTCGGCCTTCCATAACAAGGTGGGCACACGCGTGGCGGCCAAGGGGGTTACCATTGTGGATGACGGCACCCTGCCCGACCGGCGTGGCTCCATCACCATTGACGACGAGGGCACACCGAGCGGCTGCACCACCCTGATTGAGGATGGTATTTTAAAAGGCTTCATCCATGACCGGATGAATGCGCGGCTGATGGGACAAAAACCTACCGGCAACGGGCGACGCGAAAGCTACGCCTGCGCGCCGATGCCGCGCATGACCAATACCTATATGCTCGGAGGCGAGCAAACGCCGGAGGAAATCATCCAAGGCGTGAAACGCGGCATTTATGCCCCTTATTTTGGTGGCGGCCAGGTGGATATCACCTCGGGCAAATTCGTGTTTTCGGCATCGGAGGCCTACCTGATCGAGGATGGGCGCCTCACCTCCCCCATCAAAGGGGCTACCCTTATCGGCAACGGACCGGATGTGCTGACGCGCATCACCGCCATTGGCAACGATGCCCGCCTGGATGACGGCATCGGCACCTGCGGAAAAGCCGGGCAGAGCGTGCCGGTAGGGGTGGGGCAGCCGACACTGCGCATCGACGGGTTGACCGTGGGTGGAACGGCGGCATGAACAGGGGCGCTTTTTCGCTTATTTCTTCTTCCCGTTCTGTTTTCAGCTCCATCTGTGTGAAAACCAGCCTCAGAAATATCAAATGCTTAGTTTTTACGCTTTTTAAGCTCGTTTTAAATCTCTCTAAAATTCAATCGCTAATGAAAAAATCTATCAAATCGCTACAGGTAGTCTTATCTGTCATGGAACCGTCATATCGGCGGTGTAATAATTAGACATCGAAGGTAGCAATGAGCGAATTAACCATTGTTAAGCCTATCGGTGCTAAATTAACGTTTAGACAGGGACCTTACGGGGATATACATGGCGTTTGATTCCGATAAATATATCAACGAAATCATGAACGACGAATTCAACAATTCGGACCCCGAAACCCGCCTGCGTGACTATTTTGCCGAAGTGGAAAGCGTGCAGACCGTGGAGCATGAAGGCGCCACCCTGTTCATGCTGAACCCGCAGCAGTTTGAACAGAACCCCGATATGGCTGATATTGAACTGCCGGAACATGCGGATAAGTTCCAGCAGATTTTCGGCGACATGATGCTGGCGATGCAAAGCCAGCCGGAAATGACCCTGGCCGAAATGACCCAGCGCGGCCTGATGAATGAAATGACCAATGTTGGCGACAAAGCCAAAAATGCGCTACAGGTTGCCTTCCATGCATCCCAGAAGCTGATGGAAAAGCTGCAAATTGCCAATCTTGCTTCCAAGGCAAATCAGGGTTTCTCCAGGTAATTTCAAGGAAATTTGAGAAAATAGGCCGCAATGCGGCCTATTTTTTTGCTTTTTCGCATGGTATGCTTATAGAAGAAGCCATAAATCCCCATGATATAGCGCAGGTTAAGGCATCGTTAAGCTTGCTGTTCTATGGGTTGGTGGTTCGAGTAAGGCAGCATGACAAACAACAGCTGGGTAGCCAAGGCAATTGGGTTTCGGGCAGATTTGCCCGCCGCCAACGTGCCACCGCATGAGGAAGTGGTGCTGCTTTTGCAGGCCAGCAATCATTTTGGCGACATGATTTTCTGCTACCTCAAACTTCCATTTGAAAAATACAGTGAGCTGAAAGAAAAGATCGCCAATGCCGATGTGGTGGACCCGCGTGCCTATGGCACGATCGTCGCGGCTGGGCTGGGTAAACCTTCAGAAGAATTGCAGCAGGAAGTGGCGAAGGAACTGGGCATCGTTTCGGTGAACCTGGTGGGCAGCGAACCGACGCCGGACCGTTTCAATGTCGAGGACGTGGACGATTATCCCTTCTAGTTACCATTTCTAATCCGCCATTCAGGCATAAAAAAAGCCCGCTGTTTCCAGCGGGCTTTTCTGTTTTATCGGGACCGATTAGGCACCAGCGGCTTTGCGGACTTCCTCGGCAAAGTCGGAGGTTTCCTTCTCGATGCCATCGCCCAGCTGGAAGCGGACGAAGCCGGTCAGCTTCACCGGAGCGCCAACGGTGGCTTCGGATTGCTTGACCACATCGGAGATCTTGGTCTTGCCGTCGATCACGAAGACCTGCTCGAGCAGACATACTTCTTCGTAATATTTGCGGATACGACCTTCGATCATCTTTTCGATGATGTTGGCGGGCTTGCCGGAGGCGGCTGCCTGCTCGGAGAATATCTGCTTTTCACGCTCGATCAGCTCTTGCGACAGGCTTCCCGAATCCAGGGATTCCGGTTTGGCGGCAGCGATGTGCATGGCGATCTGGCGGCCGATCTCGTTCAGCTTATCCGCATTGCCGGTGCTTTCCAGACCGACCAGGATGCCGATTTTGCCGAGGCCCGGCTTTACCGCGCTGTGGACATAGGTGGCCACCACACCGGTGCCGACTTCAAGGAAGGCTACGCGGCGGAGGTTCATGTTCTCGCCAATGCTGGCCACGTGCTGGACGATCTCATCCTGCACGCTGCGGCCGGTATTGGGGTAAGCGGCGGAAAGGGTCGCTTCCAGCGTCTTCTGCTGAAGGGCCACTTTGGCGATGTTTTCCACGAGGGCCTGGAACTGGTCGTTACGGCCAACGAAGTCCGTTTCGGAGTTCAGTTCGACCACGGCGGCCTTGTTGCCGGCGGAGGCAACGGCCACGAGGCCTTCAGCGGCCACGCGGGAGGCTTTCTTGGCGGCAGCGGCCAGACCTTTTTTGCGCAGCCAGTCAACGGCGGCTTCCATATCGCCACCGTTCTCATCGAGCGCGCGTTTGCAATCCATCATGCCAGCGCCGGAACGCTCGCGAAGTTCTTTAATCAGTGCAGGTGATGCGGACATAACGATCCCCATGGTGTGAAACTCCTAAAAATACTGGGCCAAAATTATTTGGCCTAAGATAGGTCCCCGGAGGGACCTATACAAGGTAGGCGAAATTAGGCGGAAGCGGCCTTCTTCTCGTCCTCGGCTACCGTTTCATTCGCGGCAGCTTTCGGCTTGGCGGGAGCGCGCTTACGGGCAGCAGGCTTGGCCGCGCCTTTTTTGCCTTCGCCTTCGGCACCAAAGCCTTCCGGCAGGTTCTCGGCTTCGCCGATATCCACGCCGGAGCGGATCATGCCCGCTTCGATACCGGCCAGGGCGGAATCAGCCACCAGGCGGCAGTAGGTCTCAATGGCGCGGGCGGAGTCGTCGTTGCCCGGAACCGGATAGGTCACGCCGTCCGGATCGGAGTTGCTGTCGAGGATGGCGATCACGGGGATGCCAAGGCGGGCGGCTTCTTTCAGCGCGATGGATTCCTTGTTGGTATCGATCACGAAGATGATGTCCGGCAGGCCGCCCATATCACGGATACCGCCAAGGGTCTTGTCCAGGGACTCGCGCTCGCGCTCAAGCTGGAGCATTTCCTTTTTGGTGAAGCCGGTCTGCTCCTGGGTCATGATCGTTTCGATCTCGCGCAGGCGCTTAATGGAGTGGGAGATGGTCTTCCAGTTGGTGAGCATGCCGCCGAGCCAGCGGTGGTTCACGTAATATTGACCGCTGCGCCTGGCATGCTCGGCCACGATGGTTTGCGCCTGGCGCTTGGTGCCGACAAACAGCACGCGGCCGTTGCGGGACACGACGTCGTTGACGGCCTTCAGGGCGCGCTTCAGCATCGGGTAGGTCTGCTGGAGATCGATGATGTGGATATCGTGACGGATACCGAAGAGGAACGGCGCCATTTTCGGGTTCCAGCGCTTGGTCTTGTGACCGAAGTGAACGCCGGCTTCCATCAGTTCCCGGATGGTGAAATCTACTTGAGCCATGGTAAAATCCTTTTCCTGTTTGGCCGCCGCAGCGTCTAGCGAACCTTGAAGATCCACAGGAAATGACACTGCGTGAGTTATACGAAACCGCCGGATGACGGCTTCGGGAGGCTGGCTATAGCCCAGCCCCCTTGAAAACGCAAGTGTTAACGCAGGATTTTTAGAGGTTTTTGCCGAAAATGGCGGGCAAAATGCCTTCCAGCTCGTTCACCACGTTGTAGCAGGTGCTGGTGTGGGCCGGGGCGAAGCCTTCCTTCATGATGTTTTCGGTCAGCTTAACCCAATGATCCCAATAACCTTTGTGGTTGTAGATGATGATGGGGCGATCGTGGAAGCCGAGCTGACGCCAGGTGATCATCTCAAACAGCTCATCCAGCGTGCCGAAACCGCCCGGCAGTGCCAGAAAGCCGTCGGAAAAATCGAACATCATCTTTTTGCGTTCGTGCATACCGGACACCACGTAGATTTCCGTCAGCGCGCTGTGCTCGGCCTCAAGACCGCGAAGCTCTTCCGGAAACACGCCGATGACGCGCCCGCCGTTGGTGAGTACGGAGTTGGCTACCGCGCCCATCATGCCGGAATTACCGCCGCCATAGACGAGTGTGATATCGTTATCCACCAGGAGTTTGCCGAAGGCCCGGCCTGCTTCCAGATAATGATCGGGAACCCGGTTTTGAGCCCCGCAATACACGCAAACCGCGCGTTTTCTTGCCATATGTGTTTTCCTTAGGCCGCTTTGGATGTTGCACGTTTCAGGCTGTCGGTAATCAGGTCGGCTGCCGTTTCGGCATCTTTCCAGCCAATTACCTTGACCCATTTATTCTTTTCCAGATCTTTGTAATGCTCAAAGAAATGGGCGATCTGGTCCAGCAGGATTTTGGGCAGATCGGTGTAGTTTTTCACGTTTTCATAAAATGGGATCATCTTGTTGACGGGAACGGCGAGGATTTTCTCATCCTGGCCGGACTCATCCTCCATCAGCAGCACACCGACGGGGCGGCTGCGCAGCACAGAGCAGGGCTGAACGGGGAATGGGGAAACCACGAGCACATCTGCCGGGTCGCCATCGCCAGAGAGGCTGTGCGGGATGAAGCCGTAATTGCAGGGGTAATACATGGCGGTGTGCAGGAAGCGATCCACAAACAGCGCACCGGAATCCTTGTCGATTTCGTATTTAATGGGGGAGACGCCCATCGGCACTTCGATAATGACGTTGATGTCCCAGGGGGCGTCCTTGCCCGGCGAAATCTTGCTGATATCCATGATTCAAGCCTACAGAATATTGATTAATGAAGGGTGACTTATAACGCCAAGGGGGGTGGTGTAAAGGCCATTGCTTATGCTGCGATGCAGCAAGCCGTGTTTTATCAGGCGCTTTGGCTTTCCTGCGGGAAGTAATCCAACCATATGGCCTGTTTCACCCCTTTGATGAAAGCCAGGTGGTTGGCCTTTTCCTCTTCGGTTGGCTCTATCACGATGATGCTGGTTGCCATCGCCGCCATGTCCGCCGCGGGGATGTAGAGCATGGGATCGGCCGCGTTGCCGGTTTCATCCTGCCAGAGGCTGTTCTGTTTGCCGCCGGTGAGTTCCAGGTAGATATCGGCCAGCAGTTCAGCATCCAAAAGCGCGCCGTGATAGACGCGTTTGCCCAGGTCGATGTTGAAGCGTTTGCAGAGCGCATCCAGGCTGGAAGGCGAACCGGGGAACATGCGCTTGGCCATCATCAGCGTATCGATGGCACGCATGCCGGGTAACGGCGGATGTTTGGCGTTGATGAGCTCCGCGTTCAAAAATTTCATGTCGAAGGCGGCATTGTGAATCACCAGCGGCGCGTTGCCGATGAAGGAAACGAATTCCTTGACCACCTGTTTGAAGGTGGGCTTGTCTTTGAGGAAATCGCTGCTCAGTCCGTGGATGCGCTGGGCTTCCTCCGGCATGTCTCGCTGGGGGTTGAGGTATTTATGAAAGGTATTGCCGGTGCGGATGCCGTCTATCATCTCCACACAGCCGATCTCGACGATGCGGTGGCCCTCCTCCGGCTCCAGACCCGTGGTTTCCGTATCGAGGGCGATTTCCCTTTTGCCACGCATTAGAGGATTTCCTTCAAGAAGCTCTGCAACTGCCTGCGAGTGTAGCCTATCCCCAGCGAGGTGTGAAGATGGCGCGTGGCGTGTTTTTTCTTGATGTGGTTCGGCAGCTGGCTGGCGCGGATGGCGGCGAATTTTTCGCGCGTCATCCCGGGGCGTTTCAGCACGCGGCGCTCCTGAATGAAGGCGGGGGAATGAACAACCCAGACCTCGTCCATGTCGGCCTCCCTGCCCGTTTCAAACAGAAGCGGGATGTCGAGCACGACGAGTTTTTTCTTTTCGCGCCGGGCGCGGTTGAGGAAAGCATTCTGCATTTGCCATACCAGAGGATGCAGGATGGATTCCAACTGGCGGCGAAGGTCCGGATTGCCGAACACGGCGCGGCCGAGCTTTTGACGGTCGATACGGCCATCCACCAGCACATCCTTGAAATGCTCCGACACGGGGCGCACGCCGGGGCCGCCTTTTTCCAGCAGCGCGTGCACGGCTTCATCGCTGCAGAAAACGGGAACGCCCATTTGCCGCAACATGGCGGCCACGGTGCTTTTGCCCATGCCGATGGAACCGGTGAGGCCGATGATCTTCATCAGCTAAGCCTTGAGGCCAGAATAACCTTGATGGCCTCATCCACCTTGGGGTCGATGCCGAACCAGCGCTGAAAGGCCGCCCTGCCCTGATGGATAAGCATGCCGAGGCCGCTGACGGTGAGGTGGCCGTTCTGGCGTGCCTTGCGCAGCAGGTCGGTTTCCAACGGGTTATAGACGGCATCCATCACCATGGCGGATGGCTTGAGGTTGCGCACGTCGATTTCCAGCGGCAGTTCGTGCAGCATGCCAAGCGAGGTGGTGTTGACCAGCAGATCGACTTCCCTGTGCTGCGCATCCTGCTCCTCCCATGGCAGCGCCGTTACTTTTTTGCCGAAGCGCTGGGCGATGGCTTCGGCTTTCTCAAAGGTACGGTTGGCGACATAGATAGTGTTGATTTTAGCGCGCTGCAACTCGTGCACGATGGCATGGGTGGCGCCGCCCGCGCCGAGAATCAGGGCCGTTTTTACCTGCTTTTCCCAGCGGGGCATGGCTTCCGACATGGCAACGCGAAAGCCGAAACCATCGGTGTTGGCACCGAGTATTTTGCCGTTATCCTTGAAGATAACCGTGTTCACCGCGCCGATTTGCTCGGCCTCCGGTTCCACCTCATCAAGCAGCGGCATAACCAGCTCCTTGTAGGGAATGGTGATGTTGACGCCGCAAAATCCGAGCTTGGGCAGTTCACGAAAGACGGATTCGAAATGTTGCGGCTTGATGGCCAGCGGCACGTAAGCGGCATCAATGCCATGGCGGGCCAACCAATAGCCATGCATGGCGGGTGAGAGCGAATGGCCGATGGGATCCCCAATCACGCCGGCGAGTTTCGCCATGCCGGAAATCAGGTGATTGCCGCAGGAATAAGGCTTTGCGCCGTCAGCCTGGATGAGCGCCATGTTCGTTCTCCTTGTTTTCGTTCTTTTCTTTCTTTTCGTGGTACAGCTTCAAGATGGTGGCGGCGGTTTCCTCCACCGAGCGGCGGGTGACATCGATTACCGGCCAGCGCTGCTTGGTGAACAGGCGGCGGGCGGCGGCCATCTCCTCTTTCACCTGCTCGATATCCACGTAGTCCGTATTCTCATGCTCGTGCAATGAGAGCAGACGGTTTTTACGGATCTGCACGAGGTTTTCCGGGTTGATGGTAAGGCCGACAATGAAGGCGCGTTTCAGTTCAAACAGCTTATCGGGCAGCGGAATATTGGGGACGAAGGGTACGTTGGCGGCCTTGTAGCCCCGGTAGGACAGGTAGATGCAGGTGGGTGTCTTGGATGTGCGCGACGGGCCGACCAGCACGATATCCGCCTGGTCGAGATGGTCGGCATGCTGGCCGTCATCATGCACGAGCGAATAGTTGATGGCTTCCATGCGGGAAAAATATTCTTCATCGAGGATATATTGCCGCCCCGGCATGGCGCTGGTTTCGATATTGAGGTAGGCGGAGATCTCTTTCACCACGCGGGAGATGATGGGGATGCAGGGGACATTGAGCTCCACGCAGGCTTCGTTGAGCGCCTGGCTGAGGCCGCCATCCACCAGGGTATAAATAACCACGCCGGGGTTGGCGGCGACGCTGTCGATGGCCTTTTGCATCTGGCTGCGGCTGCGCACCAAAGGCCAGTGATGCTCGATGGCATGCACGTTGTTGAACTGCACCACGCTGGCGCGGGCGACGCTGGCAGCCGTCTCCCCCGTTGAATCCGAGATAAGGTGCAGGTGGAGAATGGTGGGGCCGCCGCTCATGATGCCGCCTTACTTGAAGCGACGCGGATCGGCCGGGTACACGCCGAGCACGTCCACCTTTTTGCAGAAGAAGCCAAGCTCCTCCAGTGCCAGCTGCACGCCGCGCCGGCGCGGGTGGCCTTCAAAGGTGATGAAAAACTGAGCAGCATCCTGCGAGGTGAAGGAAATGTAGCTTTCCAGCTTCAGGATGTTGATGTTGTTGGTGGCGAACCCGCCCAGCGCCTTGAACAGGGCGGAGGGAACGTTGCGGACGGTGAAGAGGAGCGTCATCAGCACTTTGCCGTCCTCGGGGTTGGGGTCCACCGGCTCACGCGAGATGCAGACGAAGAGGGTGGTGTTGTCCTTGGAATCCTCGATATTGGGCTGGAGGACTTCCAGGCCGTAAAGCTCTGCCGCGAGGGGGGATGCGATGGCGGCCTTGGTGGGGTCGTTCCATTTGGCGACATCGGAGGCGGCCTGGGCGGTGTTGGAATATTCCATGCGGTTGTTGATGCCTAGCTTGCGGAGGCTCTCACGGCATTGCAGCAGGCCCTGGGGGTGGGAATAGACCTCTTTCACCCCCTTGGCGGTGGCGCCCTTCACCCCAAGCAGGTGGTGCTGGATGGGCTGGAAGGTCTCATTGACGAAATGCAGCTTGGTTTTGGGCAGGATGGTGTGTATTTCCGCCACGCGGCCCGCCTGGGAGTTTTCGATGGGGATAAGGCCGTAGAGGGCATCGCCGGTCTGTACGGCGGTGAAAACATCGTCAAATGTCGGGCAGGCCAGGGTTTCCATGTAAGGATAGGCACGGCGGCAGGCCATGTCCGAATGGGCGCCCGGTAGGCCCTGAAAGGCAATTTTTTCAAGCCCGTTATTGGATTTTTGTGGTGACATGCTTATCTCTCGTTTAGAAGGCCATATACCGTATAACCGTCATGTTCGCCGGGCACTCTACGGAGAGCCTTGAGAAAAAACAACTGCTAGCATCTTTT